>NZ_DAOMPX010000024.1:0-46249 GCF_035445025.1 Citricoccus sp.
ACGACGACCAGTGCCGGTCCGAGCACCAGGGCCATCCGCTCCGGTCCGGCCAGGGCGATGTTCTTGGGCACCATCTCGCCGAGCACGACGTGCAGGTAGGTCACCAGGGCGTAGGCGATGACGTAGGCGATGGTGTCGATCGCCGCCTCTGGTACGCCCAGGGCCTCGAACGGTCCCTGCAGGGCGTAGACGACCATCGGCTTGGTGACGTACCCCAGGGCCAGGGAACACACGGTGATGCCCAATTGGGCGCCCGCCATCATCAGCGAGACGTTCTCGATCGCCCACAGGGTCATCCGGGCGGCCCGGCCGCCCTCCTGGGCCCGGGGTTCGATGATGGACCGCCGGGCGGCGATCAGGGAGAACTCGGCGCCGACGAAGAAGAAGTTGGCCGCGAGCAGCACGATGGTCAGGATGATTCCCACGGTATCCACTAGCGGGCACTCTCTTCCGTCTCGAGGGGGGTGGCGGAGGCGCTGATCTGGGCAATGCGTGCCCCGTCCATCTCTTCCACGCGCAGGGTGATCCGTGCGGCCCGATACCCGTGGGCCGGTTCGGTGTCGATCTCGACCTCGTCCCCGACTGTGGCGATCGACCCCAGGTGCAGGGTCAGGAACCCGGCGAGGGTGTCATAGTCGGAGCCTTCCGGGATGTGGTGCCCCAGCAGCGTGCTGACCTCATCGGGGCGCAGGGCCCCGTCGAGCCGCCAGGTCCCGTCGGGCAGGTGCTCACTGGTCCCCTCGTCCGGGTCGTGCTCGTCCACGACCTCACCCACGAGCTCCTCGACCAGGTCCTCCAGGGTGATTAGCCCGGCCACGTCACCGGTCTCGTCGATCAGCACGGCCATCTGCAGCCCACCGGCGCGCAGGGTGTCCATCAGGTCGTCCAACTCCACGGTGTCCGGCATCAAGGTCGGCTCGTCCATGACGGTGGCGACCGGGGTGTGCCCGCGGTCAGGGAACGGCACGGCCAGGCCCCGGCGGACGTGGACGATGCCCTGCACCTCGGGCGATCCGGGTTCCATGACCGGGAACCGGGAGTGGCCGGTCGCCGCCGCCGTGGAGAGCATGTCCTGCACGCTCTGCCCCGGAGTGAGACTGACGATGCGGGTCCCGGGGGTCATCGCGTCGTGGGCCCGCCGCGTGCCGAACGCGAAGGAGCGCTGGACGAGCTGGGCGGTCTGTTCGGGCAGCACGCCCTGGCGGGCCGAATGTCCTACCAGTACCGTCAATTCCTCGGGAGAACGGGCCGAGGCCAGCTCCTCCTGCGGCTCGATGCCCAGCGCCCGCACGATCCGGTTGGCCGTCCCGTTGAAGAACGTCAGCAGCGGCCCGGTGACCGTGCTGAAGGCACGCTGGAACCCGGACACTGCGCGCGCGGTGGCCAGCGGCCGGGCGATCGCCAGGTTCTTGGGCACCAGCTCACCGAACACCATGGTCAGCAGCGTCGCGATCACCAGGGCCAGGGCCACGGAGACGGACCGCGCCAGCGGCTCCGCCAGCCCGGCCTGCTCCAGCGGACCCACCACGAGGGCTGCGATGGCCGGCTCGGCCAGGAAGCCGATGCCCAGGTTGGTCAGCGTGATGCCCAGCTGGGCACCCGAGAGCTGGGTGGAGAGCGTGTTCATCGCCGTGAGCACACCGGCGGACTTCCTGTCCCCGGTCGCGGCGGCGTCCCGCACGTCGTTCTTGTTGACCGTGATCAGGGAGAACTCCGCCGCCACGAACAGGGCGCACGCACCGATCAGGACCAGGCCGATGAGGATCGAGACTACTTCCACTTCTTACACCCCCCACCACACGTCGTGCGCGCCTGCGCGCGTGTCAGCGGGGGGCACAGACTGTGCCCCGGACTGTCACCGGGAGTAGACATCGGTTTCCTCTCACGAGTCAGGGAGATCCGCGGCCCACTGCCACGGATCGGCACCATCCTGCCAGCAGGGAAAACCCGGGCGCAAACCAGGGGTTATGCCCCTGCGCCCCGGTGGCGCGCCGAAAGATCACCGGGTGGCCGGACCCGGCGACCGCAGTCGCCTCGAGGGCAGGGCGACTACTCGGCCGATCCGCCCCAGGCCTGCAGGACGGCGCCGTTCTCCTCCATCAGCTGGAGGGCCTCCTCGGAGCGCTCGGCGTCCACCCCGGCGACCAGGTCGGTGTAGACGAACGTGTCATAGCCGGCGTCGATAGCGTCCAGCACGGTGGCCTTGACGCAGTGGTCCGTGGCGATCCCTACGACCACCACCGAGTTCACGCCCTGCTGGCGCAGCCAGTCGTCCAGGCCGGGGGCGCCGTCCTCGACGGCCGTGGCCGCGGCGGCGGTGGCGCCGAAGGGACCCGCGGTGCCCTCGGGGGCGCCGGAGCGGACCATGTCGGGGCTGCCGAGCTGGGCGTCGAAGCCCGAGTAGGAGCTGTCGAAGCGGCCCTTGAGGAACTGGGCGTCGAGGTATTCGGAGTCCAGGGCCGGGTGCAGCTCGGCGCCTGCCGTGCCGGCCACGCAGTGCACCGGCCAGGACTCGGTGTAGTCCGGCTCGGCGTCCTCGGCGGCGAAGTGCGGGCCGGGATCGACGTGCCAGTCGCGGGTGGCCACGACGGCGTCGAACTCGGAACCGCGCTCGTCCAGGAAGGCGGTGATCCTCGCGGCGGTCTCGGCGCCGCCCTCGACGGCCAGGGAGCCGCCCTCACAGAAGTCGTTCTGTACGTCCACGATGACCAAGGCACGCATGGTGGGATTCTTTCCTGTTCTGTGCGTGGGGAGACGGGTGGTGGCGAGGCGCCACCGCGGGTTGGACCGGTGAGTCAGGCCTCGGTGAAGACGGTGGGTATGGCCGGCTCGCCGGGCTGAAGTCTACGCACCGCGGCGGGCAGCTCGGAACGGGAGTCCTGGTGCCGCCGGGCGGCCCGGACCACCGCCTCCGGTCCCGTCCATCCGGGTTGCAGCTCGCCGTCCAGCACCAGCGCGTGCTGCAGCGGGCGGTCGTTGGAGTCCGCGTCCGGCGGCTCGTTGACGCCGACCAGCTCGGCGGTGGCCCGGCCGGGGGCGTCGAGCTGGCGCGCGGCGAACTTGCGGCCGCCCATCGAACCCTTGCCGGAGGAGGCCTTGGCCACGTCCACCCAGGTGCCGTCGTCGTCCTGGCGGCTGACCAGCTTGTAGACCATGGAGGCCGTCGGCGCGCCGGAACCGGTGACCAGCCGGGTGCCCACGCCGTAGGAGTCCACCGGCGCCGACCGCAGGTAGGCGATGGCGTACTCGTCCAGGTCGGAGGTGACCATGATGCCGGTGCTGGTGTTGCCGAGGTCGTCCAGCAGCCTCCGCACCCGGTGGGCCTGCTCGACGAGGTCACCGGAGTCGAGCCGGACATTGCGCAGCGCGGTGCCGGCGACCTCGACGGCCGTCCGCACACCCTGCTCGACGTCATAGGTGTCCACCAGCAGCGTGGTGTCCCGCCCGAGGGCCGTGACCTGCGCCTCGAAGGCCTCGCGCTCCGAGTCGTGCAGCAGCGTGAACGAGTGGGCCGCCGTGCCGACGGTCTTCACCCCGTAGCGCTCGCCGGCCGCCAGGTTCGAGGTCGAGTCGAACCCGGCGATGACGGCGGCGCGGGCGGCCGCGACGGCGGCCTCCTCGTTGATGCGGCGGGCACCCATCTCGATGCACGGACGGTCCGCCGCCACGGAGGTCATCCGCGAGGCGGCCGAGGCCACCGCCGAGTCGTAGTTGAGCACGGAGAGCAGGTAGGTCTCCAGGATGCAGGCCTCGGCGAAGGAGGACTCCACCTGCAGGATGGGGGAGTAGGGGAAGTAGGCCTCGCCCTCGGCGTAGCCGAAGATGTTGCCCGAGAAGTGGAAGTCCGCCAGCCACTGCAGCGTGGCGTCATCCACCACGCGGTGGTCCGCCAGGAAGTCGAGCTCGCCGGCGCCGAACCGGAACGTGGCCAGTCCCTCGAGCAACCGCCCGGTCCCGGCGACGACGCCGTACCGGCGGCCCTCGGCCAGCCGGCGGGAGAACACCTCGAAGACGCTGCGGCGGTGCGCCGCCCCGGACCTCAGGGCGGCCTGCAGCATGGTCAGTTCGTAGTGGTCCGTGAACAGCGAGGTGGGCAGCAGCCAGCCCGTGTCCCGCGTCGAAGTCAGCTCGGTCACGCCAGTCACCCTACAGCCAGTGACCACCCGGTCCGTGGACCGGCGGCCGCGTAGAATGGGCGCCATGGTGTGGTGCAGTCAGGTTCCCGTGCCGCCCGGCGCCTCGCCCGACCAGGTGCCCGGCGGGTCCACCGGCCTGCTCGAACGTCCGGACCCCGCGCGGCTCACCCTGCTGGACCGTCCCTGGCAGGTGATCGTGTGGAACGACCCGGTCAATCTCATGAGCTACGTCTCCTACGTGTTCCGGTCCTACTTCGGGTTCAGCCGGGAGAAGGCCGACCGGCTGATGCTGCAGGTCCACCAGGAGGGCAGGGCGATCGTGGCCTCGGGCCAGCGCGAGGAGGCCGAGCGGCACGTGCAGGCAATGCACGGGTACGGCCTGTGGGCCACCCTTCAGCACGAGACGGGCGAGGGCGCCTGATGGCGCGTGCCTTCAAGTCCACGCCGAAGGGGTTCGTGGCCGACCTCGAGCGTGCCGAACGCCGGTTGCTGCGCACCCTGTTCCAGGACGTCATCCAGCTCCTCGACAGGGACCGGCCCGGGAATCCCGCCGCCGTGATGGCCGACCGGCCCGACACCGAGGGTCCGGACGGGGACGCCTTCTGGGACATCGTGGCCGGCCTCGGACCGCTGCGGGACGGTGGGCTGCCCGGAGTCTCGGACGGTGCCGGGCCCGGAGCCGGAACGGTCCCGACGGCGGCCCCGTACCGTCCCGCTCCCGAGGACCCGGCGCTGGCGCGCCTGCTGCCGGACGGCGTCGTGGGTGACGACCGCGACGACGGCGACGAGGGGGACTCCGGCGCGGCGGACCGGGCGGCGGGGGAGTTCCGCGCCCTCACCGAGGACGCCGTGCGCCGGTCCAAGACCCAGGACCTGCAGCGGGCGGTGGCCGCACTGCAGGCCAACCCCGTCGTGCTGACCGAGCCCGAGGCGGTCTCCTTCAGCCGTGCCCTGAACGACGTGCGCCTGGTGCTCTCGTCCCGGCTGGGCATCGAGACCGAGGAGGACGCCGAGAGGGTCCACGAGGTGGACGACTGGTCCGAGGCCACGGACGTGGAGTCCTACATGGCCCTGCTGTACAACTTCACCACGTGGCTGCTGGAGACGCTCATGGTGGCCCTGTCCACGCGCCTTCCCGACTGACGCGTCGCTCTGCGCCTATCCTCTGAAGGACCATGACCCAGAACTCCCAGACCTTCGTGCGCCCCGGACCGGCCCCCGCGGACGCTGACCCCACGCCGGCCGGCCTGGCACCGATCGGGGTGTTCGACTCCGGGGTGGGCGGACTGACGGTCGCCCGGGCGATCATCGACCAGTTGCCCGGCGAGGAGATCGCCTACGTGGGGGACACGGCCCACGGACCCTACGGCCCGCGCAGCATCGCCCAGGTGCGGGCCTTCGCGCTCGGGATCATGGACGAACTGGTGGACGCGGGCGTCAAGGTCCTGGTCATCGCGTGCAACTCCGCCTCGGCGGCCGTGCTGCGTGACGCCCGGGAGCGGTACACGGCCCGGTACGGGATCCCCGTGGTCGAGGTCATCCAGCCGGCCGTCCGGCGCGCGGTCGCGGCCACGCGCAACGGGCACGTCGGGGTGATCGGCACGGAGGCGACGGTGGGCTCGAGGGCCTACGAGGACACGTTCGCCGCCGCCCCCCAATTGCGGATCACCTCGGTGGCCTGCCCCCGCTTCGTGGAATTCGTGGAGGCGGGGATCACCACCGGTGCCGAGCTGCTGGCCACGGCCGAGGAATACCTGGCGCCGCTGAAGGCCGCCGGCGTGGACACCCTCGTGCTGGGCTGCACACACTACCCCCTGCTGACCGGCGTGATCTCCCTGGTCATGGGTGAGGACGTCACCCTGGTCTCCTCCGCGGAGGAGACGGCGAAGGACGTGTACCGGGCCCTGGTCCGGCACGGCCTGGAACGCCCGGCCGGGGTGGACGAGGCGACGGGGCACCGGTTCATGGCGACGGGTGACCCGCAGCAGTTCGAGCGGCTGGCCCGGCGCTTCCTCGGACCGGAGGTCGGCGGCGTGCAGCACGTGGACCACATCTCGGAGCGCTATCCCACCGGCGTGCTCGCCCGGATCACCCCGGAGATGCTCGCGGCCGCACGCGACGGCCGGCGGCCGGTGACCAGTACAGTGGACGGAAACCTCGCGACCTCGCCGTCGACCACCACGCAGGGAAGGCCAGCAACAGGGTGAAGCTCACGATCATCGGTGCCTCCGGGTCCTTCCCCGGGCCGGGCTCCCCGGCATCGTGCTACCTGGTCACGGCCGAGGGGCGTACCGAGGACGGATCCGCGCCCAAGACCTGGCGCATCCTGATGGACCTGGGCAACGGTGCCCTGGGCACCCTGCAGCGGTACATGAGCCTGGACGACATCGATGCCGTGCTGCTCTCCCACCTGCACCCGGACCACTGCATGGACCTGTGCGGGCTGCACGTGGCGATCCGCTGGAACCCCTACGGCTGGAAGGGCGTCCACGTCCCGGTCTACGGGCCGGCGGACACCGCGGACCGGATGGCCATCGCCTACGGGCTGGACCCGGACCCGGGGATGCACCCCGACTTCGACTTCCGGCACTGGCGGTCCCACGAGCCGGTGACCATCGGCCCGTTCACCGTCACCCCGGTCCCCGTGCGCCACCCCATCGAGGAGGCCTACGCCCTGCGGGTGGAGACCACCGGGCCCGGGCCGGACGGCGAGGACGTGCGCCGGGTGCTGACCTACTCCGGGGACACGGACACCTGCGAGGGCCTCGTGGAGGCCGCGCGGGACGCCGACCTGTTCCTGTGCGAGGCGGCCTTCCAGGAGGGCCGTGACGACGGCATCGACGGCGTGCATCTGACCGGCCGCCGCGCCGGCCAGATGGCCTCCGACGCCGGTGCGCGACGGCTGCTGCTGACCCACCTGCCCGTGTGGACGGATCCGCTGACGGCGTCGGTCGAGGCACGCGAGGCGTTCGACGGCGACCTGGCCGTGGCGGTCTCGGGGGTCACCTATCGGGTCTGAGCCGCTCGGTAGGATGGCGGTCATGACCTCATCGACGTCCGGGAACCCCGGAAGCCCTGTCCTGCCCACGACCAGCCCCGCCCCCGGGACCGGTGGCGCCGCGGCCCGGCAGGACGGCCGGGCCGTCAACGCCCTGCGGCCCATCAGCATCACCCGGGGCTGGTCCCGTCAGGCCGAGGGCTCGGCGTTGATCGAGTTCGGCAACACCCGGGTACTGTGCACCGCGTCCTTCACCGAGGGGGTGCCCCGGTGGCTCAAGGGCGAGGGCACGGGCTGGGTCACCGCCGAGTACGCCATGCTGCCGCGGGCCACGAACACCCGTTCCCAGCGCGAGTCGGTCAAGGGCAGGATCGGGGGCAGGACCCATGAGATCTCCCGGTTGATCGGCCGGTCCCTGCGCGCCATCATCGACCTCAAGGTCCTCGGGGAGAACACCATCGTGCTGGACTGCGACGTGCTGGAGGCCGACGGCGGCACCCGCACGGCCGCCATCACGGGCGCGTACGTGGCCCTCGCGGACGCCATCACGTGGGCCAAGGGCCAGGGCATCATCCCGGCCGCGGCGCAGCCGCTGAAGGACTCCGTGGCGGCCGTGTCCGTCGGGATCATCGACGGCGTGCCCATGCTGGACCTGCCGTACGTCGAGGACGTGCGCGCGGAGACGGACATGAACGTCGTGGTCACCGGGGCCGGGGACTTCGTGGAGGTCCAGGGCACCGCCGAGGGTGCGCCGTTCCGGCGGGCCGAACTCGACGCGCTGCTCGACCTGGCGGTGGAGGGCACGGCCGAGCTGACCCGGATCCAGCGCGAGACCCTCGCCGGTGACCGGTGAGCGGGGTCGAGAGCCCCGGCGCCGGGCCGCGGCTGGTCCTGGCGACCCGCAACCAGGGCAAGCTGCGTGAACTGCGCGAACTCCTGCGCGGGAAGGTCCCCGGCCTGGACGTGGACACCCAGGTCATCGATGCCGAGGCGGCAGGCGCTCCGGACGTGGTCGAGGACGGCGTCACGTTCGAGGAGAATTCCCTGAAGAAGGCCCGTGCCGTGTCGGCCCACACGGGGCTGGTGGCCGTGGCCGACGACTCCGGCCTGGCCGTGGAGGTGCTGGGGGGTGCTCCCGGGATCTTCTCGGCCCGCTGGGCCGGACGGCACGGTGACGACGCGGCGAACCTGCGGCTGCTGCTGGACCAGCTGGCGGACGTGGGGCCCGAACACCGCCAGGCGGCCTTCGTCTGCGCCGCCGCGATGGTGACGCCCACGGGTGAGGAACTCGTCGAGACGGGGTTCCTCACGGGGGCCCTGCTCACGGAACCGCGCGGAGACGGGGGATTCGGCTACGACCCGATCCTGAGGCCGCACGGGCGGTCGGAATCCGTGGCCGAGCTCTCCGCGGCCGAGAAGAACTCGATCAGCCATCGGGGCATGGCCTTCCGCCAGCTGCTGCCCGAGCTCATCCGGGTGCTGGGCGCCGGTTCCACCGCCGCGGGGGCGACCGCGCCGGTCGAGGACCGCTGATGACAGGGGAGGACACCGCACTGGACTTCACCGCCCTCGACTTCGAGACCGCCAACGGCTTCCGCGGCTCCCCGTGCTCGGTCGGGCTGGTCCGCGTCCGGGGCGGGCAACCGGTCGAGCGGGCGTACTGGCTGATGCGGCCGCCGGCGGGTTTCGACCGTTTCGACGCCCGCAACGTGCGCATCCATGGCATCACCGCCGGCCAGGTGGCCTCGGCACCGCGCTTCGGGGACCTGTTCCCCGACCTGGCCGGCTTCATCGGGGAGGACCCCGTGGTGGCCCACAACGCCGGGTTCGACATCGGCGTGATCGAGTCCGCGCTCGAGGTCTCGGGGATGGACATCCCACAGATCGACTACGCCTGCTCGCTCGTGATGGCCCGGCGCACCTACGACCTGCCCTCGTACGCCCTGCCCGTGGCGGCCCGGGAGGCCGGTTACGAGTTGAGGAACCACCACGACGCGCTCGCCGACGCCGAGGCCTGCGCGCGGATCATGATCGACGTGGTGTCCCGCAGGACGAGCACACCGGCGTCCGCGGCGGTGCCGTTCGGCCCCGGGACGGCGGCGACGCTCGACGGGGGCGGGGCACCGGAAGCGACAGGGGTGACGGGGGCGACGGCCGTCCTGGAGCGGGGCCTGGCCCGTGTGCTGGCCGCCGAGGGGATCCACCTGCGCCGGCTCGAGCCGCGGCGCGCCGGGCAGGGCCCGGAGTCCCGGGCGACCCGCCAGGCGCGGGGCCTGGGCCCGGTGTTCGACGCCGAGGCGGCATTGCCCCGTTCCTCCGCCATGCCCGACCTGATGCACTGGCCGGACGAGGGCACCAACGCCGCCCCGGCGCCCGATGCCGACCCCGCCCACCCGTTGTTCGGCCACACGGTGGTCTTCACCGGCAACCTGGGCATGTCCCGGCAGGACGCCAAGAACCGTGCCGCCGAGTGCGGGGCCCAGCCGTCCAGCAGGATCAACGGCCAGACGACGATGCTCGTGGTGGGCGACGGCTTCCGGCCGGCGGACCTGGCCACCGGCGCGCGCGGGGGAGCCCTGGGACACCGCAAGACGCGGGACGCTCTGACCCGCCGGCGCAACGGCCAGCACGTCGAGCTGGTCTCCGAGCCCGAGTTCCTGCAGATGCTGGACGGCAACTGGCCCGAGACGGCCGCTTAGGCGTAGCCGGCCACGAGGACGGCGGTGGTCCGGCCGGGGCGGGCGCTCCCCGTCCCGGGCCGCCCCTCCCGGGCGAACCGGACTGGCCGCGTCACCGCGGCATCTCCCCGGCGGTTCCCGCACGGGATGACCAGGTCGCGTCCCGCCCCAGGGGCCCGGCCGACCGGTCCGCTCCGGCCACGGACAGTGCGCCCGTCAGCGCCGTCGCACCGTCGTCGGGCGCGGCCTCGGCACGCCCGGGCCACGGTGACGGCGCGCGATGCGCGCCGTCGCACCCGCGACCACCCTCCCGGACCCTGCCTCCGGCCACCCCGCGGCGGGCGATCGGCCCGGTCCGTCGACACGGTCTCCAGGGGCGAACAAGCAGTGAGCGAGTACAAACTCGTGGTTCCCGCCACCCGGCGTCGGAGCACTGACCGGTTGACCGCAGCGGCCCAGGGGTGCGGGAAGCGGTGGGCGAGTACCGCTTCGTGTTCCCGGTGGATCCCCATGCTTCTAGATTCGGCGTAGTCGCATCGTCCCAAGTCACCGCCCCCGGTGACCCAGACGTCGCGACACCTCGAGTCCCGCCAGTCCCCGGCGGCCCACGAGGAGCAGCCTCATGGGGGCATCACCGTTTTGTCCGACGGGCCGGGTGCTCTGCCGCGCCGTCATCACCTTGGGAGTGAAAGAACATGAAGAACACTGGGGCCACGTCCGGGCGACCGGGCAAGAAGTTAGGGACCATGGCGGTTGGGGCCGCCTTGCTCGCCACGAGCGTCCTCGTGCCGATGCCGGCGGCGTCCGCCGCACCACCACCCGGCCAGGACTTCAACATCACGCAGGGCGATCTCGAATACATCATCAAGCAGGTCGAGATCGCCGAGGCACATGCCGAGCGGACGCTGAAGGACCCCGACGCCTCGCCGCTCTGCGGCAACGACAAGCGGTTCGACGTCGCGTCCCAGACGTTCTTCAACGCCGCCAACAAGCCGTGCGTGGGCAATCCGCTCCTGCCGCACGGGCTGCGCACGGTCGACGGGCGGTGGAACAACCTCATGACCGGCCAGGACGGATTCGGCACGGCGCAGGAGACCTTCCCCCGTCTCGTACCCGCCCAGTACGCGGACGCCGAGGTCACCCCGCCGTTCGCCCCCGGCAACAACACCAGCGCGCCCGGGGCGGCGACGAGCTACAAGCAGACGGACGGCTTCGTCTACGACTCCGCCCCGCGCACGATCAGCAACCTGATCGTCGACCAGACCACGGCCAATCCGGCCGCCGCCCAGGTGGCGGAGCGCGTCGAGGGAGCCGGGCCGGAGGGTGAGACGAACACCGTCATCCCGGACATCGCCACGGACGAGGGCCTGTCGGCCTCCGCCACGAGCCTGTTCACCATCTTCGGCCAGTTCTTCGACCACGGACTGGACCTGGTGTCCAAGGGCGGCAACGGCACCGTCGTCGTTCCGCTCAAGGAGGACGATCCGCTGTACACCCCGGGCGGGCGCACCAACTTCCTGACCCTGACCCGCGCCACGATCGACACCGGCAAGGACGGCAGTGCCCGCGAGCACGTCAACCGCACCACCCCGTTCGTGGACCTGAACCAGACCTACGGCTCGCACGCCTCCCACCACGCGTTCATGCGCGAGTACGAGGTGATCGACGGCAAGCCGGTTCCGACGGGACGGATGCTCGATGGCGCCGACGGCGGCCTCCCCACCTGGAAGGACGTCAAGGACCAGGCGCGCACGGTCCTCGGCATCGAGCTCGACGACTTCGACGTCCTGGACGTGCCGCTGCTGGCGACGGACCCGTACGGTCACCTGCTCCTCAGCGCCGACGGGAACGCCCAGCTCGCCACCCAGGACGGGCTCGTCCAGGGCAACCGGACCGCCCCGGTCGCCACCAACGGCCTCACGGCCAACGCCTCGTTCCTGGACGACATCGCCCACGGTGCCACGCCGAAGCCCGACACCACCGGCACCGACGGCGTGGTCATCCCCGGGTACGACAACGATGCGCTGGACGCCCACTACGTCGCGGGCGACGGGCGCGTCAACGAGAACATCGGCCTGACCGCCGTGCACCACGTGTTCCACTCCGAGCACAACCGCCTCCAGGCGCAGATCGAGGCGGAACTCGTCGACATGCCGGCCGAGTTGCGGGCCCGCTTCGCCGCGGACGGATTCTGGGACGAGGGCGAACGGTCGTTCCAGGCCGCGCGCTTCCTGGCGGAGATGCAGTACCAGCACCTCGTCTTCGAGGAGTTCGCCCGTCGGATCCAGCCCGAGATCGATCCGGTGGTGCTGAACGAGAACTCCTACCAGCCGGACGTGAACTCCTCGATCCGCGCCGAGTTCGCCCACTCCGTGTACCGGTTCGGGCACTCCATGCTGCGGGAGAACATTCCCGTCCAGCAGGCTGACGGAACCATGAAGGACATCAAGCTGCTGGATGCCTTCCTGAAGCCGACCCTGTTCGCTGAGTCCGGCGCGAACGCCGACGACGCCGCGGGCAACATCCTCAAGGGCCTCGCGAACCAGACCGCCAACGGGGTGGACGAGTTCGTCACCGACACGCTCCGCAACCAGCTCCTCGGACTGCCGCTGGACCTGGCGACCATCAACATGGCGCGGGCGAGGGAGACCGGCACGCCGGGACTGCAGGCGGCGCGCAAGGCGTTCTTCGCCGAGACCCGCGATCCGCAGCTGAAGCCCTACACGAGCTGGGAGGACTTCCGGCTCTCGATGAAGAACCCGGAGTCCATCGTCAACTTCATCGCCGCCTACGGCAACCACCCCAGCGTCACCGGGGCCGAGACCCTGGCAGCCAAGCGGGCCGCCGGCGTCGAGCTGTCCAAGGACAAGGCGTTCATGGAGGCCCCCGCGGCCGAGACCGGGCTGGACGGGATCGACCTGTGGATGGGTGGCCTCGCCGAGAAGCCGTACGTCTTCGGCGGCATGCTCGGCGCCACGTTCAACCATGTCTTCGAGAAGCAGCTCGAGGACCTGCAGAACGGCGACCGGTTCTACTACCTGTCGCGCAACCTGGGCAACTCGCTGTTCCACGCGCTGGAGGCGAACTCGCTGTCCCAGATCGTGCAGCGCAACACCACAGCGGACCGCGTACCGCACGACGTGTTCGCGGCACCGCAGCTCACGTTCAACCTCGACGACAGCGTCACGCGGCAGGCCGAGCTCAACGCGGCGGGCCTCACGGGCGCACAGGACTCGGGCTGGCGCTTCAGCGGCGAGGACCACATCGTGGTGCAGGACACCGACCAGGACAGCACCATCCGCACGGGCCTCGGTGACGACTCCGTGTGGGGCAAGGGCGGCAACGACACCATCGAGGGTGACGACGGCGCCGACGCGCTCATGGGTGGCAACGGCGACGACGTGATCACCGACATCTTCGGCGACGACCGCCTGCAGGGCGAGGGCGGCAATGACGCCCTCAACGGCGGGCCGGGCCTCGGGGACCTGTTGTTCGGCGGCTCCGGCCAGGACTTCATCGTCGGCGGGCACGACGCCTCGACCACCTTCGGCGGCCTCGGCAACGACTTCATCCTCGGCGGTACCGGACGTGACAACGCCCGCGGCGACGAGGGCGACGACTGGATCGACGGCGGCACCAACGCCGACCTCCTCGTCGGCGACCTGAGCAACACCGCGCAGAATGACGCCGGCCTGTACCACGGCGGCCACGACGTCCTGGTGGGCCGCACCGGCAACAACGACCACGACGCCGAAGCCGGCGACGACGTCATGATCGGCGGTCCGGGCACCGACCGCTTCGCGGGCATGCTCGGGTTCGACTGGGTCACGTACGACAAGACGAACCACCTCATCCGGGCCGACCTGGACCCCGTCCAGATCGTGCCCGGCGTCGAGAGCGCCATCGTCGACCGGTACGACGAGGTCGAGGCCTTCTCCGGGTTCGACGGCGACGACATCGTCCGCGGCGTCCAGAACCGGGACGCGTTCGACAACCCCGAGGAGGACAAGATCGGGTACGGCCACCGGTTGACCCAGGCGCAGCTGGACCGCGTCGAGGGTCTGCGCGAGCTGCTCGGCGGCGGCGAGAAGCCGGTCTACGCGTTGCCGTTCCTCGACGGAGAGCCGTTCGAGGCCGAGGACATGAACAACAACGTGATCCTCGGCGGCGGGGGCAGCGACCTGATCGAACCCCGCGCGGGCGAGAACTTCATCGACGGCGACGCCTGGCTCGACACGAACATCGTCTACGGCGAGGAACGCTCGGACAAGCTCGAGCCGTTCGTCGAGCGCATCTTCGACCGGACCATCAACCCGAAGGACCTGAAGATCGAACGTCGGATCCAGACGGCCTCCGGCGGAGCGGACACCGTGGTCTACTCGGTGGACCGTGCGGACGCGACGTTGACGACCCTGCCCGACGGCATGGTCCGGGTCGAGACGGAGGGACGCGACCCGGCGGTGGACGTGCTGCGCAACGTCGAGCAGCTGCAGTTCAACGACGCCGTCGTGGACATCACCAACGGTGTCGACGGGGATCCCGAGCCGGGCATCCCGCTGTCGGTGTCGCTGTCGCCCACGACCGTCCCGGTGGTCGACGGCCAGCTCACGGCCACGGTCGAGGGTCCGGTGACCGCGGGCAGCGAGATGTCCTTTGAACTCCAGGTGATCCGGCTCGCCCCGGACGGCACCGAGTCCGCGACGACGACCCAGTCGAACACCACGGGCAGGTTCACCATCACGGAGGCCGAGGCCGGGTTCCCGGTCCAGGTCGTCGCCACGGTGACCACGGCCGACGGCGCGCCCTCGCAGTACGTCTCCGAACGGACGGCGGGCACGCTCAGCACCCTCAAGGAGACCGTGACGGCCCCCTCGCCGGGCCACGACCCCGCCAAGAAGACCGTGACCATCCCGGACGTCACCGGGGTCACGTACTCCATCGACGGGACCCGCAAGGCGGCCGGCACGTACCCGGCCACCACGCTGGTGACGGTCAAGGCAGAGGCGGCCTCGGAGAACTACATCGTCGAGGCCCGCACGTGGACGTTCGACCTCCGGAGCGCGGTGACGCCGACCAAGCCGGTGTTCAGCGCCGCGGGCAACACGGTGAGGATCCCAGCGAAGACGGGTGTGGACTACTACGTCAACGGGGCGAGGAAGGCCACCGGGACCCACAAGTACGGGGGCACCGGAACCGTCACCGCCAAGGCGTCCAGCGACAGCTACACGCTGTCGGGCACCACGTCCTGGACGTTCGACAACCGGAACGCGGTGACGCCGACCAAGCCGGTGTTCAGCGCGACGGCCAACACGGTGAAGATCCCCTCGAAGGCGGGCGTCATCTACTACGTCAACGGGGTGAAGAAGCCGGCCGGTACGCTCAGGTACTCCGGCGCCGGGACCGTCACCGCCAAGGCCTCCAGCGGCATGTACAGGCTGTCGGGCACCACGTCCTGGAGGTTCGACAACCGACAGGCGGTGACGCCGACCAAGCCGGTGTTCAGCGCCGCGGCGAACACGGTGAAGATCCCCTCGAAGGCGGGCGTCGTCTACTACGTCAACGGGGTGAAGAAGCCGGCCGGCACCCACCGCTACACCGGGGCCGTCACCGTGACCACGAAGGCGTCCACCACCGGCTACAAGCTGGCGGGAACGCAGACGTGGAGTGCCCGGCTCTGAGGACAGTCCGCTAGGCCCACCACGAAGGGAAGGGGCAGCCAACTCCGGTTGGCTGCCCCTTCGCCGCGTGGGCGTACCGGGGGTGGCCCGGTCGCTGCCCGGTGCGGGGTCCGGTCAGCTCGTGGCGGCGGTCCAGCGCTCGGCGGCCTCAAGGACGAGGTCGCGTTCACCGATCCACCGCGGGACCTCGGCACCGGGGAAGACGGCCGTGCCGTAGCGGGCCCCGAGCAGCTGGCCGGCCAAGGAGGCCGTGGAGTCCGAGTCACCGTCGTGGTTGATCGCCAGGTGCAGCGCCGAGCGGAAGTGGGTGGACGGCTCCGTCCCGGCTCCGGGTCCGGCGGACGTCACCAGGACGGCGTAGACGGCCATCGCCAGTGCCTCCTCGGCCACCCAGCCCTCGCCCAGCTCGGCGGGCAGGACCGTGGGCAGCGTGCCCGCCCCCTGCGCGTCCTGCGCCATCGCCACCGCCGTGCCGAGCGCGTCCGCGGTCCCGCCGTCGTCGGGAACGGTCTGGAGCCAGTCCAGGGCATCGGCGACCGCGGCACCGAACCCCTGGCCCGCCATCAGCCGCGAGACCATCAGCCCGAAGGCGGCGGCCGATGTCCAGGCGGCCGGGTGGCCGTGCGTGAGGACGGCGCCCTGGCGCGCGAGGGAGACCACCAACTCGTCCTCCAGCCCGGGCACCATGCCGTACGGCGCGGACCGCATGACCGTGCCGCAGCCCTTCGAACCGGGGTTGTGGGGTTTCTCGGGCAGGCCCATGTCCGGCTGGGACAGACCGGACAGGCAGGCGTTGCCGGGGGCCCGCCGCACGCGCAGTTCCGGATGCCCGTCCAGCCACCGCGCCGGTGGCTCCGGCACCCCCGCCGGCAGCGTTCCCTCCTGGGTCCGGAGCCAGCGCAGGCAGGACAGCCAGACGCAGGCCGCCGGATCGGCCATCGACCCCTCATTGGCCCACTCGATCCACTCCAGGAGCCCGTCCAGCACGAACAGCGTCATCTGGGTGTCGTCACTGACCGGCAGGGTGCCTCCGTCGCGCACCTCGGGGACCTGCAGCCGGTGTGCCAGCCCGGCGTCGCCGAACCGGGCACGGATCTCGTCCAGGGACGAGAACTCGACCGTGTACCCCAGGGCGTCGCCGGCGGCCCCGCCGGCGAGCACGCCCAGGACGCGGGAGGCATAGGACGGGGCAGGCTGAGGCTCACCGGGCGCACCGGCCGGTGACGGAGTCGGGGTCATGGGAACCATCGTAGGGATGCCGGCCGTGGAGATCGGTCAATGTCGTCCACGACGCCCGATAGCGTTGGTCACATGCTGATCCTGCACACCTCCGACTGGCACCTGGGCCGGTCCTTCCACGGCACCGGCATGCTCGAGTCCCAGCGCGAGGTGCTCGCACAGCTCGTGGCCACCGTCGCCGACCGCGGCGTGGACCTGGTCCTGGTGGCCGGGGACGTCTACGACCGCGCCCTGCCCGCGGCGGACGCCGTGGAACTGCTCGACCAGACCCTGGCCGAGCTGAGCCGCACGGGGGCCCGGGTCATCCTCACGAGCGGCAACCACGACTCCGCGATCCGCCTGGGCTTCGGCGGTCACCTGCTGGACGCCGCGGGCGTGCACCTGCGCACCCGCACGGACCGGATCACCGACCCCGTGGTGCTGGAGGATCCCGCGGGCGGCCGGGTCGCCGTCTACGGGATCCCCTACCTCGAACCCCGGCAGGCCGGGCAGGACTGGGGCGTGGCCTCGGACCACGCCACCGTGACGGCCGAGGCCGTCCGCCGGGTGCGTGAGGACGCCGCCGAGCGCTTCGGCACCGCCGGCCGGGGCGGTCACGACGCCGGGACGGCCGTGATCGTCATGGCCCACCTCTTCGCCGCCGGTGGGGCCGGATCGGACAGCGAACGGGACATCGGCGCCTCGGCACCGGGCCCGGGCACCGCGGCGACCGACGGCGGGGGCGAGGGCGCCGGGGACGACCAGGATCCCACGGCGGTGGTCGGCACCCTCGGCCAGGTCCCCGTCACGGTATTCGACGGTCTCGACTACGTCGCGCTGGGGCACCTGCACGGGCGCCAGGCCATGGCTCCGACCGTGCGCTACTCCGGTTCGCCCCTGCCCTATTCCTTCTCCGAGGCGAACCACACCAAGGGCGGTCTGCTCGTGACGACGGCCGGCGGCGAGGTCAGCGGGGTGGAGACCGTGGACTGGTCCGCCGGCCGGAAGCTGGCCGTGCTGCGCGGGAGGATCGAGGACCTGCTGGGGAACCCGGCGCACGCCTGGGCGGAGGACCGCTGGTGCCAGGTCACGGTGACGGACCCGGTCCGCCCTCCGCAGGCCTACCAGCGTCTCAGGGAACGCTTCGACGGACTGCTGAACTTCATCCTCGAGCCGGAGGGATCCGCGGACCGGCAGCCCTCCACCTACGCCGCCCGGTTGGCCGCGGCGAGGACCGACCTGGACGTCTGCACGGGATTCGTCGAGCACGTGCGCCAGCGGCCGGTCAGCGAGGAGGAGGCCGGCCTGTTGCGACTGGCCCTCGAGGAGACCCGGACCGGAGGCGCCGCATGAGGATCCACTGCCTGCACCTGCAGGCGTTCGGCCCCTTCGCCGAACGCGAGGAGGTGGACTTCACCCTCCTCAACGACGCCGGACTGTTCCTGCTGGACGGTCCCACCGGTGCCGGCAAGTCCACGGTGCTGGCCGGCATCTGCTTCGCGCTGTACGGATCCGTCCCGGGGGACCGCACCCCCGAGTCCCTGGCCAGCACCCAGGCCCCGGTCGGGACCCGGCCGGAGGTGCTGCTCGACTTCACCGTGGGCGGTCGTCGCTTCGAGGTCCAGCGCTGGCCGAGATACCGCCGGCCGGCGAGACGGAAGCTGAAGGACGGCACCGGACTGACGGAGGAGAAGGCCGGTGCCGTCCTGCGCGAGCACCGCGAGGGCCAGTGGCGGGAGGTGTCCGTGCGCGCCGACGAGATCGGGCAGCTGCTGGGCCAGGTGCTCCACCTCGACGCCGACCAGTTCATGCGGGTGGTGCTGCTGCCCCAGGGCGAGTTCGCCACCTTCCTGCGGGCGAGGTCCGCGGACAAGGAGACCCTCCTGCGCAAGCTCTTCGGCACCGGGAGGTTCGACGGCGTCGAGGACTTCCTGGCCCGCCGGCACCGGCACCTCGAGTCCGCGGTCAGCCGGGACCGGGACCAGGTGGCCGCCGCCCGCGCGGACCTCATCTCCTGCCTCGCGGAGGGGCTCGGCGATGACTGGTGGGCACGCGGCGACGACGGCCCCGAGCCTGGTGACGAGGCTTCTCGCGAGGACGGGGAGGGAGCCGGGCTGACGGTGCCGGTGACCGGCCCGGACTCCGGCGGGGCCTGCCGGCCGCAGGACTGGACGGACGAGGACCTGGGCGCTCGCGGTGCCGCGGCCATCGACGCCGCCGTGGCCGGGTCCCGGGAGGCGCGCCAGCGGGCAGCCGCGGCCCTGACGGCGGCCCAGGAGCACCTCGAGGCCCTGACCCGCCGCCGGCAGGATCTGCGTCAGGCCCTGGCCTGGCAGGAACGGTCCGTCCGGCACGGGGAGCGTGCCGGACAGGTCGCCGAGGACCGCGCCGCCCTGGAACGCCACGGGGTCGCCGTGACCGTGGACCGGAGGGCGCGTGAGGCCGAGGCCGCCGAGGAGGCCCGCCGTTCCGCCGTGCTCACCCTCGAGGGAGCCCAGGCCACCGCCCTGGAGGACACCCACTGCCGTGCCTGGGCGGCCGATGCGGCGGACGGTGCCGAGGAGGACCGGTTCGAGGTCCTGCGCCAACGGGCCGAGCGCGAACTCGACCGACTGTCCGCTCGGGAACGGGACGCCGAGAGGCTGCGTGAGCTCGGCGCGGAGGTCCAGCGCCTGCAGTCCTCCATCAGCGCCCTGACCGAGCGAGCGGAGACCGCCGACGGCGAACGGCAGGCGCTGGCAGAGGCCCGGGGAGCCCTGCAGCAGAGGGTCGAGGACCTTGGTGCCCCCGCAGCCGGGATGGAATCGGCCCGGACCGCGATGGACGAGGCCACCGCCCGGCGGGAGGCTGCCCTGGCCCACCAGGAACACCGTGCCGGACTCGAGGCCGCCCAGGACGCCGTACGGGACGCCACGGACCGCGCCCAGGAGGCGGTGGATGCCTGGCACCGGGTGGTGGAACGCCGGCTGGCGGGTGCGGCATCCCTGCTCGCCGAGGAACTCCGGGCGGGCGAACCCTGTCAGGTCTGCGGATCGGTGGAGCACCCCGCCCCGGCGGCCACCGGCGGGACCGAGATCTCCGCCGAGGCCCAGGACCGGGCCCGACGGGCCATGGAGGAGGAGACCGCCAGGCGCCGGGCGGCCGAGGACGCCGTCGAGCGGGCCCGCGAGGCGGCCGAGCTCAGTCGGCTGGCGGCCGGTGGGCTGGACCCGGAGGAGGCCACGGCCGCCGTCGCCCGGGCCCGTTCGGCCCTGGACGCGGCGGAACGGGCCGCCGATGACCTCGCCGCGGCGCGTGCCGCCCTGGAGGACAACGACCGGGAACACCAGGCCCGGCAGGCCACCGTCGGGGCCGCCCGGCAGGAGGCCGCGGTGGCCCGCTCCCGGTGCGAGACCGCCTCCCGGGAGGCGGGACGCCTGCGGACCGAACTGGCCGGCCTGCTCGAGGACCGGGAGAGCCTGGCCGAGCTGCGGCAGGAACTGACCCGGTCGCGCGGACTGGTGGACGCGGTCATCGAGGCCGCACGGCGGGCCGCCACCGCCCGCTCCCTCGTCGGGCAGGCCGCGACCGGCCTGCGCGAGGAGCTCACGGCCAGTGGCTTCGACTCGGTCGAGCAGGTGCGGGCGGCCCTGCTGGACGAGGAGGACGAGCAGACCCGGTCCGTCCGCGTCCGGGACTGGGACCGCGAGGCGGCCGCCCTGGCGGAACTGGAGGCCAGCGCGGCCGTCGTCCGCGGCCGGGAGCTGCTCGCCGCCGGGACCGAGACGCCCGCCGACGAGGAGGTGGAAGAGCAGGCCGGACGGGTCGCGGAGGCCGAGAGGGCGCGGGAGGACGCGGCCGAGCGTGCCGGGGGACTGGAATCGGTGCAGCGCCAGGTCCGGCGCCAGGTGGGTGCCCTGGACGAGGTCGCCGCCCGATCGGCCGGCCAGCTGGCGGCCCTGGAGGACGCCGAGGGGTTGCTCAGGCTGGTCCGGGGCCAGGGCGAGAACACGCTGAGGATGACGCTGGGCAGCTACGTCCTGGCCGGACGCCTCGAGGAGGTCGTGGCCTCGGCCACCGAACGGCTCCTGGGCATGACGCAGGGACGTTACGAGCTGCGGCATGACGACGCCGCCCGGGGGCGGGGTGTCCGGGGCCTGGACATCACCGTCTTCGACCGGTACACGGAGGACGAACGGGCTGCCGGGACCCTGTCCGGGGGTGAGACGTTCATGGCGTCCCTGGCTCTGGCGCTCGGCCTCGCGGACACCGTGCAGGCGGAGGCCGGCGGCGTGGACATGGACACCCTGTTCGTGGACGAGGGCTTCGGCTCGCTGGACGCCGCCTCCCTGGAGGACGTCATGCGGGTCCTGGACGGCCTGCAGGCCGGTGGCCGGACCATCGGGGTGGTCAGCCACGTGGAGCGGATGAAGCAGGACATCGGCTACCGGCTCGAGGTCCTCAAGACCCGCCGGGGCTCGCACCTGCGGGTGGTCGTGCCGGAGCAGTCCTGACCGGACGGTACCGTGGAAGCATGCGCCGCCACGTCCGATCCACCCTGACCGTCCGGCCCTCCGAGGGCACCCGCATGGTCCTGGCGGTGGCCGCCGCCGATGCCGAGGGCATGGAGCGGGTGTCCGAGCGCCTGGACGTCCGCACCCCCGCCGGACGGCTGCCCGTCCGCGAGGTCCAGGACCACCACGGCGGGCGCCTGCACGTGGTGGACGTCCCGGTCAGCTTCGCCGAGTCCAGCGGGGCCATCGGCTGGGAGGACGACGACGAGTCGCCCACGGTCGCCGAGGCGGGCTTCTCCTCGGAACCGCCTGAACCGGGGACCGTCCGGGTCGACTACGCCTGCATCGTGGCCGGGCGGGAGGCCGAGCCCGTCGGCGACGAGGCCGACCTGATCCGGTACGTGCGCCCCTCCCGGTACGCCGAGTCGGACAAGCTCTACCCGCTGGCCGCGAGCCTGTTCCGGGACGTCGGGGGCATGGACCTGCTCCACGCCGTGGAGCAGTGGGTCAACGCCAACCTCCGCTACGTGCCCGGGTTCTCCCGCGGTACCGACGGCGCCGTGGACGCCTTCCTCTCCCGCCAGGGCGTGTGCCGGGACTTCGCGCACCTCGTGGTGGCCCTGCTGCGCGCCCGGAACGTGCCGGCCCGCGTGGTGGCCGGTTACGCCCCGGGACTGCGGCCCATGGACTTCCATGCCGTGGCCGAGGCCTGGATGGACGGTCAGTGGCACCCGCTGGACGCCACCCGGCTCTCGGACACCGGCGCCCTGGTGCGGGTGTCCACCGGGGCGGACTCCTCGGACACGGCCTTCCTGTCCACCGTGCGCGGCGGTCTGTTCCTGGACCGGATCAGCGTGGACGCGATGCTCGCCGACAGCCAGCCGGTCTAACCCCCCCCACGGCTGGGCCGCAGTGGTCTGGGTCCGAGCGGCCAGGCCGCCGCGGTCAGCCCGCCGCGGTCAGGCCTCTGCCGTCTCCGCCCGGCCCCGCCGCCGTTCCACGGCGCCCTCCACGAGCCGGTAGAGCACGGGGACCAGCAACAGGGTGAGCAGGGTGGAGGACACCAGCCCGCCGATGACGACCACCGCCAGCGGCTGGGAGATGAACCCGCCGTGACCGGTGATGCCCAGGGCCATCGGGACCAGGGCCAGGATCGTGGCCAGGGCCGTCATCACGATCGGGCGCAACCGGTTGAGCGCGCCCTGCTGCAGGGCCGAGTCCAGCGTGTGACCGGGGCGGCGCCGGTACTGGTTGATCAGGTCGATGAGCACGATCGCGTTGGTCACCACGATCCCGACGAGCATGAGCATGCCGATCAGGGCGGGCAGGCCCAGCGAGGTGCCGGTGACCAGCAGCAGGGCGATGGCCCCGGTGGCCGCGAACGGGATGGAGACCAGCAGGATCAGCGGCTGGATGAGCGACTTGAACGTCGCGACCATGATCACGTACACGATGGCGACGGCGGCGAGCAGGGCCAGGTACAGGTCCCGGAACGTCTCCGCCTGCTGGGTGGCCGCGCCGCCCAGCTCGGCGGACGTCCCCTCGGGCAGGGACAGGTCCTCCAGGGCGTTCCCCACGCCGGTGGAGACCGCACCGAGGTCGTCCCCGTCCGGGGTGACGGAGACGATCGCCACCCGGTCGCCGTTGGAGGAGGACACCGAGGAGAGCACCTCCTGCCGGGAGACCTCGGCCAGTCCGGACAGGGCGATCGGGCCTGTCGCCGTCAGCACCTCGACGTCCCGCAGCTGTTGCAGCGTCGTGATCTCCTCCGGCTCGCCGATGCGCACGGGATAGTCGGTGTACTCCAGCCGGACCGTACCGGAGGGGACCGGGTTCAGGGCCGCCGCGGCCTGCGCGGCGACCGCCTCCTCGGTCAGCCCGGCCTCCGCCGCGGCCAGCCGGTCCACGTCGACCTGGAAGGTCGGGCGGGCCGCCGCGAGGTTCGAGGAGACCTCCCGGGCCCCCTCGACGCCGGCCATGGCCTCCATCACCCGGTCGCTGGCCTGCGCCAGCAGGTCCGGCGTCGGGGCCGAGACGGTGACCTCCACGTCCGAGGACGTGCCGAACCCGCCGGAGGTGGACACGGTGACGGAGCCGGCCCCCTCGAGACGGTCCAGCCGGGAGCGGGCCTGGTCGTGGATGCGTTCCTGGTCGGCGTCCGTGTCGGTGAGGACCGTGAACCGGGCCTCGTCCGCGCTGCCGCGCAGTCCCGGCACGAACCCGGCCGATCCGGCCGTCCACTGCACGTCCAGGACCCCGTCCACGTCCACCAGGACCTCCTCCACCCGGCCCGCGGCCGCCGTCGTGGTCTCCAGTGAGGTGCCCGGCTCCTGGGCGGCCGTGACGGTGAAGGTGTTCTGCCCCGTGTTGCCCAGCAGGTTCGTCGGCACGAGGGGGACCATGGCGACCGTGGCCCCCAGCAGGAGCACCGACGCGACCAGGGTGATGACGGGGTGCCGCTGGGTGCCCCGCAGCGCGGGCAGGTAGAGCCGCTGGAGCGGTCCGCGGGCCGCGACCGCCGGAGCGGCGGCGGGCGCGGTGCCGGAGGAGTGCCGTGCCGCGGGACTGCCCGGCCGCCTGCCGCCCGGGGTGCGGCCCAGGAACCACCAGGACAGCACGGGGACGATCGTCAGGGCCACCAGCAGCGAGGCCAGCAGCGCGATGGCCATGGTGATCGCGAAGGGACGGAACAGCTCACCGGCGACCCCGCCCACCAGGGCGATCGGCGCGAACACCGCCACGGTCGTGAGCGTGGAGGCCGTGATGGCGGTCGCGACCTCCCCGGTGCCGGACAGGATCGCGGTGCGCTTGTCCTCGCCGTTGCCCAGGTGCCGCTTGATGTTCTCCACCACCACGATGGAGTCGTCCACCACCCGGCCGATCGAGATGGTCAGCGCCCCGAGAGTGAGCATGTTGAGCGAGTAGTCGGAGACGCGCATCCCGATGAACGTCACCAGCAGCGACAGCGGGATGGAGATGGCCGTGACCAGGGTGGAGCGTATCGAGCCCAGGAACACCAGGATCACCAGCACGGCGAACACCAGTCCGAGCAGGCCCTCGACCAGCAGGGTGTCGATCGACTGCTCGATGAACGGGGCCTGGTCGAAGACCACCGTGATGGTGGCCCCGTCGCCGAGCAGGGACTCGAGCTCCGGGATCAGCTCGCCGATCGCGTGGGACAGTGCGACGGTGTCCGCGTCCGGGGTCTTCGTCACGGACAGTCCCAGCGTGTCCACGCCGTTCGTGCGGGTCACCGAGGTCGCGTCGTCGTCGCGGATCCCGACCTCGGCCACCTCGCCCAGGCGCACCGGTGCCGCCGAGGCCGGGGGCTCGGCCGGGACCGCGGGAGCGGACCCCGGTCCGGTCCCGTCGGCCCGCTGACCGGGCTGCTGCGGAGCGGGGCCGGCAGCGGCCGGTGGGGTGGAACCGTCCTCTGCGGACACCAGGACGACGTCGCGGACGTCGTCGAGGGACTCGACCGGCGCGCCGGCCTGGACCGGCAGGGTCAGCGTCCCCTCGGTGACCTGGCCGATGGGGAACAGCCCGACGTTCTCCTCCAGGGCGGTGACGATGTCCCCGGTCGACAGTCCGGCCGCGGCCAGTCGCTCCTGGTCCGGGACGACGGCGATGTGCTGGTCCGTGCCACCGGTCACCGTGGCGCTGCGGACGCCGTCGAGCTTCTGCAGCCGGGGGGTGACGAGGCGTTCGGCCTCCGAGCGCAGCTCGTTGAGCCCGGTGGCCCCGTCCGTGGAGCCCACCGCCATGAAGACCACCGGGAAGTCCGAGATCGATCCCGCGAACGAGCTCGTCTCGGTGCCGTCCGGCAGTCGTTCGGAGACGTTCGCCACCGCTCGGTCGACCTGGGCCCGGGCCCGGTTCAGGTCCGTGCCGTACTCGAACCGCAGGGCGATCGTGTTCAGCCCCGTGGTCGAGGTCGAGGTGGAGGACTCCAGGTCCTCCACCGCCTGCAGGGCGGTCTCCAGCGGCTCACCGACCTGTTGGTCGACGACCTCCGGGCTCGCGCCCTGCATGACGGTGCTCACCGAGACCACGGGCAGCTCGAGGGAGGGGATGAGCTCTTGCTTGAGCTGACCGGCCAGGAGCACGCCGAAGACGGCGGTGAGGACCGTGACGAGGGCGACGAGGGCGCGGTTGGACAGGGAGAAGCGTGCCAGGGCACCCATCGGTCGTCAGGCGCAGATGCCGGCCGCTCAGGCCAGCTTGAGTGCGGCGCTGGTCGCCTGCTCGACCTCGTTCATCAGCACCCGGTCCTCGTTGAGCTTGCGGCCCAGCGAGGGGATCATCTCCTTCAGCTTCGGGGTCCAGGCGTCCATCCGGGCCGGGAAGCAGGTCTCCAGGAGCTTGAGCATGATCGGGGCCGCGGTGGAGGCGCCCGGGGAGGCACCCAGCAGGCCGCCGATCGTCCCGTCGGCAGAGGTGACGACCTCGGTGCCGAACTGCAGCACGCCACCCTTCTTCGGATCCTTCTTCATGACCTGCACGCGCTGGCCCGCGGTGATCATCTCCCAGTCGCCCGCCTCGGCCTCGGGGTAGAAGTCCTGCAGGGTCTCGACCTTCTTCGTCTGGCTCTTGGTGACCTCGGTGATGAGGTACTTGACCAGGCCCAGGTTGTCCTTGGCCACGTTCAGCATGGGCAGAAGGTTGTGCGCACGCACGGACAACGGCAGGTCCAGGTAGGAGCTGGACTTGAGGAAGTTGGAGGAGAAACCGCCGTAGGGCCCGAACAGCAGCGAGCGCCGGCCGTCCACGAAACGGGTGTCCAGGTGCGGCACGGACATAGGCGGGGCGCCCACGGAGGCCTGGCCGTAGACCTTGGCCATGTGCTGGTTCACGATGGTCTCGTCGGTGCACTTGAGGAACTTGCCGGAGACCGGGAAACCGCCGAAGCCCTTGGCCTCGGGGATGCCGGAGGACTGCAGCAGGTGCAGCGCTCCGCCGCCGGCGCCGAGGAACACGAAGCGTGCGCGGGCGGTGAAGGTCTCGCCGGCGGCCTTGTTCTTGACCTTGAGCTCCCAGCGGCCGTCGGAGCCGCGGTCCACCGAGGTCACCTTGTGGCCGAAGCGCACGTCCACGCCCGAGTTGGACAGGTTGGTGGTGAGCTGGCGGGTCAGCGAGCCGAAGTCCACGTCCGTGCCGTTCGTCTGGCGGGAGGCCGCCAGGCGCTGGCCGTCCGTGCGGCCCTCGATCAGCAGCGGGGCCCAGTCGTGGATGACGGACGGGTCCTCCGTGTACTCCATGGTCTCGAACAGCGGCTGCGCGCTGAGGGAGGCGTGGCGGGTCTTCAGGTAGTCCGCGTGGTCGTCACCCCACACGAAGCTCATGTGCGGCAGCGGGTTGATGAAGGTCTTGGGGTCACCGAGCCGGCCCTCGTTGACCAGGTGGGACCAGAACTGGCGGGAGACCTGGAACTGCTCGTTGATGCCGATGGCCTTGGTGGGGTCCACCCTGCCGTCGGGTCCGAGCGGCGAGTAGTTCAGCTCGCACAGGGCCGCGTGACCGGTGCCGGCGTTGTTCCACGGGTCCGAGGCCTCGAGGCCGGCCTGGTTCAGGTTCTCGTACAGGGCGATGGACCAGTCGGGCTGGAGCTGCTGGAGGAACGTACCCAGCGTGGCGCTCATGATGCCACCTCCCACCAGGACGACGTCGTAGGTGGTTGGGGCAGTCTGCTGGCTCACGTTTCTCTCCCGATTTTCGAACAGTGGTCTGAGTCGACTTTACTACTGGGCCGGGGCCGGTCCGTCCACCGGGACGATCTGGTCGAACCGTTCGTCCAGCACGGGGGAGGTCGGGTAGGAGACCAGGGTGTGGCCCGTGGCGACGGCGGAGATCGGGTAGGCCAGGGGCAGTGCCGGCAGGTCCAGGGCCAGTGACTCCGCGGCCTTGCGGTACAACGCCGTCCGGTTCTCCGGGTTCCGGGCGGACACGGCGTCCGCCAGCGTCGTGATGACGGTCGGGTTCCGGTAGCCGAACTCCGCCGAGTCGTGGCCGAACAGCGGGGCCAGGAAGTGGTGCGGATCACGGTACTCCCCGGTGCGCCCGGCCAGGTGGAAGGCCCGGGTCCGGTCCGCCCCGAGCCGGTCCAGGTACCCCTCGTCCCACGGCACCGGTACGGGATTGAGCACGAAGCCGGCCGCGGCCAGGTCACCGGCGATCCGCGCGTACACCGCCTCGGGGGCGGGCAGGTAGGGCCGCGAGGTGTGCACCGGGTAGACGAAGTCCAGGGGCTGCCCGCGGTAACCGGCCAGCTCCAGCAGGCGGGTGGCCTCCGCCGGGTCGTAGTCGTAGGTGGTCAGTTCCGGGTTCGCCACGCCCAGGGACGGCGGCACGAACTCATGGGCCCGGGCCGAGCCGGCCAGGAAGTACTCCTCGACCAGCGCGCGCCGGTCGACGGCGTGGGCCACCGCCTGGCGCACGTAGAGCTGTCCCAGGATCGGGTGCCGGGAGTTCATCCCCAGGTACAGCACGGACAGCGGATCCCGCTGCAGGACCTGTGCCCCGCCCTGGACCAGGGGACGCAGGGTGTCCGGGGCGACGAAGTCGAAGGCGTCCAGCCGGCCGCGGCGCAGTTCCCGGAGCCGCTGACCGGCCCCGGGGACCACGGCCAGCGTCACGGGCCCGACGGCGGTCGGCTCACCCCGGTACCCGGCGTTCACCTCCAGCACCAGCCGGTCGCCGTCGTCCTGCTCACCCCAGCGGAACGGGCCGGTGCCGGCCGGCCGCGCCGGGGGCAGGCGGTCGGCCGGGGTGGCGGGCAGGGCATCGTCGAACGTCGCCCAGGACGCCGGGGAGCTGAGGGCGAAGGCGGGGGCCGTCAGCGCGGCGGGCAGGAACACGATGGGATCGCTGAGGACCAGGCTGACGGTCCGCTCCCCGACGGCCTCGCACGCCCGGTAGCGGCATCCGTCCTGGCCGGCGTAGCCGCCGAAGACGGAGGGGAAGGTCAATTGCGGCAGGGCGGCCATGCGCTGCCCGCCCAGCAGTTCGGGCAGGCGGGCCCAGCGCTCGAAGTTCGCCACCACGGCCTGCGCGTCCAGCGGGGTGCCATCCTGGAAGTCGACACCGGGCTGCAGGGAGAACGTGTAGCGCAACCCGTCGTCGGTGACCTGCCAGTCGCTGGCCAGCCGGGGGATCGGCGCACCGGTGTCCGGATCCACGCCGAGGAGGTTCTCGAGCACCTGCCGGGTGCTGCGGTGCGACTCGGCGTCCACGGCCAGCGCCGGGTCGAGGGTCCTCGGCCGGGACGGGACCCCGATGGTCACCGGCACCGTCGACGGCACCGGGGGAGTGGGTGCCGGAGGGACCGGCGCGGTGGCGTCATGGGGGGAGGACTCACCGCGGATCTGGGTGGCGCACCCGGTCAGCGGGAGGGCCAGGGCCGCAGCCAGGGAACTCAGCACGGTGCGGCGTGAGATGTCCACCCGGACGGGCCTCCTCGTCTGACGTGTCCTCCGGCTGCGACCCGCCCTGAGGAGGAGCCGGCGCAGGGACCGGACTGTCCTGGAGCACGAATCGTGCGGGCGGGGGGACTTGAACCCCCACGTCCGAAGACACTGGAACCTAAATCCAGCGCGTCTGCCAATTTCGCCACGCCCGCGCGCCCCCGCGGGCGGGGACAACGGCCCATCTTACCCGGTGCAGGGCCGTCACCGCCCGCCGGTCAGGCCAGTCCCAGGTCCCTGCGCAACTTGGCCACGTGACCGCTGGCCCGCACGTTGTACTGGGCGAGCTCCACGGCGCCGTCTCCGTTCACGACGACCGTGGAACGGATGAGTCCCTCGTAGGTGCGGCCGTAGTTCTTCTTCTCTCCCCATGCGCCGTACGCCTCGGCCACCGCATGGTCCTCGTCGGAGAGCAGCGGGAAGGTCAGGTCCTCGTCCGCGGCGAACTTCCGGAGCTTGGCGGGCCCGTCCGGGGAGATGCCGAGGACGGCGAAGCCCTCGGAGGTGAAGGACGCGAGGTTGTCGCGGAAGTCGCAGGCCTGCGTGGTGCAGCCGGGCGTGGCGGCGGCGGGGTAGAAGTACACGATCACCGTGCGGCCGGCGTAGTCGGCCAGCGAGACGGCGGTGCCGTCCTGGTCGGTCAGCGTGAAGGCGGGAGCGGCGTCGCCCGGTGCCAGGCGGTGTGGAGCAGTCATGCGGTCCACTGTAGGCGTTCAGCCGAGTGCGGTCTCGAGGAACTCGGCATCGGAGCAGGCGGGGAGGGACTCCAGCCACAGGGCCGAGGGCGAGACCTCCACGAGGGTCTCCTCGGTCACGGGCTCGGGTCCACCCTCGTCGTCGAGGACGGCGACGAGTCCGACGAGGTCCGCGAAGTCCCCGGTGAAGATCGTGGTGAAGTCCGGCCTGGCCTGCTCCGTGTCGTCGTCCAGGGGCAGGCACCACCGCGCCGCCTCCTCCTCGGTCAGCGAGACGGGAGCAGGGGGACTGGCCGGCACCGACGGTTCCGGTGCGGTGGGCTCGGTCGGCGACGGCGTGGGCGTGACGGGTTCGGTCGGCGACGGCGACGGCGTGGGCTGGGCGGGCTTGGTCGGTGTGGGCTGGGCGGGGCCGGGCGCGGTGGGCGTGGACGGCGTGGGCTGGGCGGGGTCGGGCGTGGAGGGCTTCGTCGGCGTCGGCGTGGCCGGTGCGCTCGGTCCGGGGTGTGTCGGCTGGGCGGGTTCGGCCGGCTCCGTGGCGGCGGGGGTCCCCGGCGCGGTGGGCTTGGGTTTCGGGGTGACTGCCGGCGGAGTGGGCCTCGGGTGCACCGGCTTCGTGGTGCCCGAGGGCTTCGGGCCTCGCTCGGCCGGCCGCGTCGCCGTGGGCGTGGTGGGGGATGCACCGGGCGAGGCAGGCGTCCCGGACGGCCCGGCGGAGGGGGGACGCGGTGACCGGTCCTTTGCCGCTGGTGCCTCCGGGGCCCGGGCGTGATCACCCCGGGTCCCTGTCCGCGGGGCGGCCTCCCGGGCGATCGGCCCCGGCGCGGCCGGCTGCCCGGTCCGCGGGGCGGCCTCCCTGCGCTCCGGTGCGACGGCGGGCGCGTCCTCTCGCGCGGCCGCGCGGATGCGCTCCAGGTCCACCGCGTCCAGCGCCCGGGGCTGTCCGGCGACCTCCGGCAGCAGGTGCACCGGGTCGACGTACAGGCCCTCGAGGGTGGTGTCGAAGTGCAGGTGGCATCCCGTCGAGTTGCCCGTGGTCCCGGACAGGCTGATCGCGTCGCCACGGCCCACGCGGTCACCCGGGGAGACCAGGAGCCGGGAGTTGTGCCGGTAGGAGGTCACCAGCCCGTCGCCGTGGTCGATGTCGACGCGCAGTCCGCCGGTACCCCGTTCCCCGGCGGAGACGACCGTGCCGTCCGCGGCGGCCAGGACCGGCGTTCCGCAGGCCACCGCGTAGTCCAGGCCGATGTGGAATTGCGCGGTCGGGCCGACGTGGGTGGGGTTCTTCCGCCAGCCGAAGGCCGAGCTCAGGGTGAAGGGGCCGGCCACGGGGTGGTCGAAGGCTCGCCCGACCAGGGCCAGGGGCGCGGCGTTGACGTAGGGGGGGACCTCGCCGGCGTAGCGGTCGAGTGCGGCCTGCCCGGAGGAGGACTGGACCAGGCGCACCCGGGTCCGCTCCGCCGTGCCCTCCGCCAGGCCGGCCCGGGAGGCTGCCTCGACCACCGCGTCGGGAGCGGTCACGACGCCGGCGCCCGCATACGCGGATCGCTGCGGTGACGACGGGGCCAGGTAGGTCATGGCGCGCTCGGCGTGTGCACCCGGCACCGCGGCGCTCGGGACCATCCCGCCCGTGGCGGCCAGGACGACCAGTGCGGTGGTGGTGGCGAGTGCGGGCGCGAATCGTCGAGACACGGTGCTGGCGGCCTTTCACGGGGGGACCTGCGACACCCGACCCGGTGCCGCTACAGCGACATCGTGGCACGCTTCGGTGACGTGAGGTAGGCCTGGACGTGTACGAGGGGAGTGGGCGGGACGCAGGTCCCGTCGCAGTGCGTACGATTCGAGTGCGACCAGCGGACGACCCGCGTGGTCCCGGACCTCGCGGGGACACGAGAAGGCCCCGGTCACCTGACCGGGGCCTTGTCGTCTGCGATGGATGCGAGCTGTGGTGCGCCCCCCGGGACTCGAACCCGGAACCCATTGATTAAGAGTCAATTGCTCTGCCAGTTGAGCTAGAGGCGCAGTGTTCCGTGGACCGATAATCGGTCCGTGCAACGAGGAAAAACTTTAGCAGAGGTCGGGGGCGGATGCGAAATCGAGGGGCGGGAGATCTCCGTCACGGTCGGCCGGCGCCGCCGCGGGTGAGTCGAGGGGGTGGGTCAACAGGTCCGGTAGTACGACTCCAGGGTGTCCATGAAGTGGGACATGAACTCGTGGAAGTCCTCGGCGTCCGGTTCCTGGCCCAGGATGACCGTGCCGTCGTCCTCCGGCCCGGGTCCGGTGGGACGCAGGTTCTCCGGCAGCAGGATCCGGGGAGTGCCGCTGACCTCGAACCAGGTGCGGAAGCCGGTGACCGTCTCCACCTGGTACCCGCTGCCGGTGTCCGCCAGGGTGGCGACGTTGCCCAGGGAGACCGTGGCGATGTCCGGCCCCACGGGGACCTCGGGGAGGGCCTCGAGGTCGACGGGGCACAGCAACAGCTCCAGGGGCTGGTGCCGGTAGCCGATCACCCAGGGGTCGCCGGCGCCGGAGGGCTGGCCGTAGACGAGGTTGAAGTCCCCGTAGTTGAAGACCCTCGCGTCGAAGGCCTCCCGGAGCATGCGCTTGAGGTCTTCGCCGTTCATGACGCCCATTCTACGGACGCCGGTGACCTGCGGGGAGGCTCGCGGACGCCGGTGACCTGCCGGGAGGTTCGCGGGCCCCGGCCGTCACGTGCCGCGCGGCACGCCGGCGGCGGTCCTAGGATGGTCGCCATGACCACCCCCAGCGCAGACACGACCCTTCCCGGCGGTGCAGCCGGCGGGGCCGGCGGCGACGACGCCGCGGCTCCCGACATCAAGCCACGCTCCCGCGCGGTGACCGACGGCATGGAGCGTGCCCCGGCCCGCGGCATGCTGCGCGCCGTCGGCATGGGGGACGAGGACTTCGCGAAGCCGCAGATCGGCATCGCCAGCTCGTGGAACGAGATCACCCCGTGCAACCTCTCCCTGGACCGCCTGGCCCAGGCCTCCAAGGAGGGGGTGCACGCCGGTGGCGGGTACCCGCTGGAGTTCGGCACCATCTCCGTCTCGGACGGCATCTCGATGGGCCATGACGGCATGCACTACTCGCTGGTCTCCCGCGAGGTCATCGCCGACTCCGTGGAGACCGTGATGCAGGCCGAGCGGCTGGACGGCTCCGTGCTGCTGGCCGGTTGCGACAAGTCGCTGCCGGGCATGCTGATGGCGGCCGCCCGGCTGGACGTCTCCAGCGTCTTCATCTACGCCGGATCCACCATGCCCGGTTACGCCACCCTCGAGGACGGCACGGAGAAGCAGGTCACCCTGATCGACGCCTTCGAGGCCGTGGGCGCCTGCGCTCGGGGACTGATGAGCGAGAAGGACCTGGACACCATCGAGCGGGCGATCTGCCCCGGGGAGGGTGCCTGCGGCGGCATGTACACCGCCAACACCATGGCCTGCATCGGTGAGGCGCTGGGGATGTCCCTGCCCGGTTCCGCCGCCCCGCCGTCGGCCGACCGGCGCCGCGACGCGTTCTCCCGCAAGTCCGGTGAGGCCGTGGTCAACCTGCTGCGCCTGGGGATCACCTCCCGGGACATCATGACCAAGAAGGCCTTCGAGAACGCCATCGCCGTGACCATGGCGTTCGGCGGGTCCTCCAACGCGGTCCTGCACCTGCTGGCCATCGCGCGTGAGGCCGGCGTGGACCTCACCCTGGACGACTTCAACCGCATCGGTGACAAGGTCCCGCACCTGGGCGACCTCAAGCCCTTCGGCCAGTACGTGATGACCGACGTGGACAAGGTCGGCGGCGTGCCCGTGGTCATGAAGGCCCTGCTGGACGCGGGCCTGGTCCACGGTGACGCCCTGACCGTCACCGGCAAGACCGTGGCCGAGAACCTGGCCGGGATCAACCCGCCGGACCCGGACGGCAAGGTGCTGCGCGCCCTGGACAACCCCCTGCACCACAACGGCGGCCTGGCCGTGCTGAAGGGCTCGCTGGCACCCGAGGGCGCCGTGGTGAAGTCCGCCGGCTTCGACGCCGACGTGTTCGAGGGCACCGCCCGCGTGTTCGAGCGCGAGCGCCAGGCCATGGACGCCCTGGAGGCCGGCGAGCTGAAGGCCGGTGACGTGGTGGTCATCCGCTACGAGGGTCCCAAGGGCGGTCCCGGCATGCGCGAGATGCTCGCCATCACCGGCGCCATCAAGGGGGCCGGGCTGGGCAAGGACGTCCTGCTCCTCACCGACGGCCGGTTCTCCGGCGGCACGACGGGCCTGTGCATCGGGCACATCGCCCCAGAGGCCTCCGACGGCGGCCCGATCGCCCTGGTGCGCGACGGCGACCGGATCCGGGTGGACATCGCCGGCCGCACGCTGGACCTGCTGGTCCCGGCCGAGGAGCTCGAGGGCCGCAGGGAGGGCTGGGAGCCGGTGCCCCCGAAGTTCACCACGGGGGTCCTGGGCAAGTACGCCAAGCTCGTGCACTCGGCGGCCGAGGGCGCGTACCTGGGCTGACCGGTGCGCCCCGTGTCCGTGGACACGCCGGATGACCCGGCGTGTCCACGGAGCGGACGCCCGTCTCACGATGTGAGACCGTGAGAGGATGGATTGACGCCGGACGGCGTGCCTCGGGGATACTGGTCACCATGTCCAACATGCGACTAGTTGTCGTTATCCAGCGCGTGGCCTGAACTACGGTTCGGATCAGCGGGTCCGCCCGCCGCCACGCGCCAAACCCCGAGCGGGCCGACCGGCCGACGTCGGGGTTTATTTGTTGGAGATGCAAGCATGACGCTGGCCACCACATCAGCGCCACTGACTCCTCCGCCACTCCGGCGGACGCCGCGGGGGACACCCGCCGGCGGGCACCAGAGGTGACCGGGGTACCGCACAGGTACCCCGGATGCTCCAGTACAGCGCCAGAAGAGCTAGGCAAGAAGGCACAGCAATGAGTAACGGACCCCGGATCACCCCAGCGGTGATGACCTCACATGCATCCCGCGAGCCGCGGGACAGGAACGAGCCTGCGGGCGAGAGCCTGGTCCCCGGGCCGAACCGTGTCGTCGAACCGGTCACGATGACCGGGTCGCAGGCGATCGTGCGTTCCCTGGAGGAACTGGGCGTCACGGACATCTTCGGCCTGCCGGGCGGGGCCATCCTGCCCACCTACGACCCCCTGATGGACTCCCAGACGATCCGTCACGTCCTGGTGCGCCACGAGCAGGGCGCCGGCCACGCGGCACAGGGCTACTACCTGGCCACCGGCCGTCCGGGCGTGGCGATCGCCACCTCGGGCCCGGGGGCCACCAACCTCGTCACGGCGATCGCCGACGCCCACATGGACTCCGAGGCCTGCGTGTTCATCACCGGCCAGGTCGCCTCCGCGGCGATCGGCTCGGACGCCTTCCAGGAGGCGGACATCGTGGGCATCACGATGCCGATCACCAAGCACTCGCGGCTGGTCACCGACGCCCAGGACATCCCGCAGGCACTCGCCGAGGCGTTCCACATCGCCACGACCGGCCGTCCCGGCCCCGTGCTGGTCGACGTGGCCAAGGACGCCCAGCAGGCCCAGATGGAGTTCTCCTGGCCGCCGAGGATCGACCTGCCCGGCTACCGTCCGGTGGTCCGCGGCCACTCCAAGCAGGTCCGCGAGGCAGCCCGGCTGATCCAGCAGGCCGAGCGGCCGGTGCTCTACGTGGGCGGCGGCGTCTCCCGCGGCCACGCCAGTGCGGAGCTGCGGGAGCTGGCCGAGCTCACCGGGGCGCCCGTGGTCACCACCCTCACGGCCCGCGGCGTCTTCCCGGACTCCCACCGCCAGCACCTGGGCATGCCCGGGATGCACGGTTCGGTGGCCGCCGTCTCGGCCCTGCAGATGTCCGACCTGCTCATCACCCTTGGCGCGCGCTTCGACGACCGGGTCACCGGCCAGCTGTCCACGTTCGCCCCGAAGGCGCGGGTCATCCACGCGGACATCGACCCCGCCGAGATCTCCAAGAACCGTCCGGCGGACGTGCCGATCGTCGGCTCGGTCAAGGAGATCATCCCGGAGCTCACCGGCGCCGTGCGGGACGCGCACGCCGAGTCGGGTGCCCCGGACCTGGGCGAGTGGTGGACCGTGCTGGACCGGCTGCGCGAGACCTACCCGATGGGCTACGCCCCCACCGAGGACGGGCTGATGTCCCCGCAGAAGGTCATCGAGCGCCTCGACGCGCACTCCGGCCCCGAGGCCGTGTACGTGGCGGGCGTGGGCCAGCACCAGATGTGGGCGAGCCAGTTCGTCAAGTACGAGCGTCCCCACCAGTGGCTGAACTCCGCCGGCCTGGGCACCATGGGCTTCGCCGTGCCGGCCGCCATGGGCGCCAAGGTCGGGGACCCGGACCGCGTGGTCTGGGCCATCGACGGCGACGGCTGTTTCCAGATGACCAACCAGGAACTGGCGACCTGCCTGATCAACAACATCCCGATCAAGGTGGCCGTCATCAACAACTCCTCGCTGGGCATGGTCCGGCAGTGGCAGACGCTGTTCTACGAGTCCCGCTACTCCAACACCGACCTGAACACCGGCCACGACACCATCCGCGTCCCGGACTTCGTCAAGCTCGCCGAGGCCTACGGCTGCCTCGGGCTGCGCTGCGAGAGGGAGGAGGACCTGGACGCCACCATCGAGCAGGCCCTGGCCGTCAACGACCGCCCGGTCGTCGTCGACTTCGTGGTCTCGCGTGACTCGATGGTGTGGCCCATGGTTCCGGCCGGCGTGAGCAACGACGAGATCCAGGTGGCCCGGGACATGACCCCGGACTGGGACGAGGAGGACTGACCCATGGCACGACACACGCTGTCCGTACTGGTCGAGGACGTGCCGGGCGTGCTGACGCGCGTCGCCAGCCTCTTCGCCCGCCGCGCCTTCAACATCCACTCCCTGGCCGTGGGCACCTCCGAGATCGAGGGACTGTCCCGGATCACCGTGGTGGTGGACGCCGAGGGAGACCTGCTCGAGCAGGTGACCAAGCAGCTCAACAAGCTCGTCAACGTCATCAAGATCGTCGAGCTGAGCGCCGACAACTCCGTCCAGCGCGACCACCTGCTGGTCAAGGTCCGTTCGGACGCGGCCACCCGGTCCCAGGTCGTCCAGGCCGTCGAGCTGTTCCGCGCCTCCGTGGTGGACGTCTCCACCGACTCCGTGACCATCGAGGCCACCGGCGCGGCCGACAAGCTGGCCGCGCTGCTGGAGGTGCTCGAGCCCTTCGGGATCCGCGAGCTCGTGCGCTCCGGGACCATCGCCGTCGGGCGGGGCGGCAAGTCGATGACCGACCGCGCCCTGACCCGGAACTGACCTTCGGGTCCCCACCCACTTCCCGACAACCACCGAACAACACACCGAGGAGATCTCCTGTGACCACCAAGTACTACGAAGACGACGCCGACCTCTCGATCATCCAGGGACGCACCGTCGCCGTCATCGGCTACGGCTCCCAGGGCCACGCCCACTCGCTGAGCCTGCGTGACTCCGGCGTGGACGTCCGCATCGGCCTTGCCGAGGGCTCCAAGTCCCGCGCCAAGGCCGAGGCCGAGGGCCTGCGCGTCGTCTCCGTGGCCGAGGCCGCTGCCGAGGCGGACCTGATCATGATCCTCACCCCGGACCAGGTCCAGGGCGCCGTCTACCAGGAGCACATCGCCCCGAACCTGCAGGACGGTGACGCCCTGTTCTTCGCCCACGGCTTCAACATCCGCTACGGCTACATCCAGCCCCCGGCCGGCGTCGACGTCGCGCTGGTGGCCCCGAAGGGCCCGGGCCACGTGGTCCGCCGTGAGTTCGAGGCCGGCCGCGGCGTGCCCGCCCTGATCGCCGTCGAGCAGGACGCCACCGGCAACGCCAAGAACCTGGCCCTGTCCTACGCGAAGGGCATCGGCGGCACCCGCGCCGGCGTCATCGAGACCACGTTCACCGAGGAGACCGAGTCCGACCTGTTCGGCGAGCAGGCCGTGCTGTGCGGCGGCGCCTCCCAGCTGATCCAGTACGGCTTCGAGGTCCTGACCGAGGCCGGCTACCAGCCCGAGGTCGCCTACTTCGAGGTGCTCCACGAGCTCAAGCTGATCGTGGACCTCATGGTCGAGGGCGGCATCGCCAAGCAGCGCTGGTCCGTCTCCGACACCGCCGAGTACGGCGACTACGTCTCCGGCCCGCGTGTCATCGACCCGAGCGTCAAGGAGAACATGAAGGCCGTGCTGGCCGACATCCAGGACGGCACCTTCGCCAAGCGCTTCATGGACGACCAGGCCGCCGGGGCACCGGAGTTCAAGAAGCTGCGTGCCGCCGGTGAGGCGCACCCGATCGAGAAGACCGGCCGCGAGCTGCGCCAGATGTTCTCCTGGCTGAAGGACTCCGACGACGACTACACCGAGGGCACCGCGGCCCGCTGAGCCGTACCACCCCACCGGCGCCCGGGGTGATCCCGGGCGTGAAGGCGGCCCCTCGTGCACACGGGGGGCCGCCGTGCTTCCAGGTCCTAGAATCAAGATCGGCCGACCCACGTTCCGAGCCGGCGTCAATGTCTATCCGAAGGTGAACCTCCCGTGTCTGAAACCAAGCCCGTCGTCCTCATCGCTGAAGAACTCTCCCCGGCCACCGTGGACGCCCTGGGTCCGGATTTCGAGATCAGGACGACCGATGGTGCCGACCGTGCCCAGCTGCTGGCCGCCCTGCCGGAGGCCGACGCGGTGCTGATCCGCTCGGCGACGAAGATGGACGCCGAGGCGATCGGGGCCGCCTCCCGGCTCAAGGTGATCGCCCGGGCCGGCGTCGGGCTGGACAACGTGGACACCAAGGCGGCCACCCAGGCCGGTGTCATGGTGGTCAACGCCCCGACCTCGAACGTGCTGTCCGCTGCCGAGCTCACCTGCGGCCACATCCTCGGCGTCGCCCGCAACATCGCCCCGGCCAACCGCGCCCTGAAGGGCGGGGAGTGGAAGCGTTCCAAGTACGCCGGCGTCGAGCTGTATGAGAAGAAGCTTGGCATCATCGGGCTGGGGCGCATCGGCTCGCTCGTGGCCGAGCGGATGCGCTCGTTCGGCATGGAGATCCTCGCCTACGACCCGTACATCACCTCCGCGCGGGCCCAGCAGATCGGTGCCCGCCTGCTGGACCTGGACGAGCTGCTGGCCCAGGCCGACTTCATCACCATCCACATGCCGAAGACCCCGGAGACCATCGGGATGATCTCCGACGACCAGTTCGCGATCATGAAGGACACCGCCTACGTGGTGAACGTGGCCCGCGGCGGGCTGATCGACGAGGACGCGCTGAACCGCGCCCTCGAGGCCGGCACCGTCGGCGGCGCGGCCATCGACGTCTTCTCCTCCGAGCCGGCCATCGACCTGCCGTTCTTCACCCACGACAACGCCGTGGTGACCCCGCACCTGGGGGCCTCCACCTCGGAGGCCCAGGAGAAGGCCGGCGTGTCCGTGGCCAAGTCGGTGCGACTGGCCCTGGCCGGCGAGCTCGTCCCGGACGCCGTCAACGTGGCCGGCGGCATCATCCACGAGGACGTCCGCCCGGGCATCCCGCTGGCCGAGAAGCTCGGCCGCATCCTGACGGCGCTGTCCACCGGTGACTCGCTGACCGTCGTGGAGCTCGAGGTCGCCGGTGAGATCGCGGACAAGGACGTCAAGTCCCTCCAGCTGGCCGCGCTCAAGGGCGTGTTCACGGACGTGGTCTCCGACCACGTCTCCTACGTCAACGCCCCGGTCCTGGCCGAGCAGCGGGGCGTGGAGACCCGGCTGACGACCACCTCCGAGTCCCCGGCCTACCGCAACACGGTCACCGTCAAGGGCGCCACCTCCAACGGCACCCAGCTGTCCGTGTCCGGCACCCTGACCGGGCCCAAGCAGGTCCAGAAGGTGGTCGGGATCGACGGCTACGAGATCGAGGTCCCGCTGGCCGAGCACCTGCTGGTCTTCCGCTACACCGACCGTCCCGGCGTCATCGGGACCATCGGCAACGTGCTGGGCGACGCCGACGTGAACATCGCCGGCATGGACGTCTCCCGCCAGTCCGAGGGCGGCGAGGCCCTGGCCATGCTGACCCTGGACGCGGCCCTGCCGGCCGGTGTCGCCGAGCAGCTGGGCGAGTCCATCGGGGCCTCCAGGGTCGCCGGGATCGACCTGCTCGACCTGGAGCACTGAGCGCATGGCCCAGAGCTACTACCTGTCCACCGCCATCTCCTACCCGAACGGCGAGCCGCACGTCGGCCACGCGTACGAGTACGTGGGCGCGGACGTGATGGCCCGGTTCCAGCGCCTCGACGGCAAGGACGTGTTCTTCCTCACCGGCACGGACGAGCACGGCCAGAAGATGCAGCAGACCGCCGAGGCCGAGGGCATCACCCCGCTGGAACTGGCCACCCGCAACGCGGCGGCCTTCCAGCAGGTGGACGACGAGGTCCTGGACGTGTCCTACGACCGGTTCATCCGGACCACGGACGCCGACCACCGCGAGTCCGTCCAGGCCATCTGGCGGCGCATGGAGGCCGCCGGTGACATCTACCTGGGCAGCTACTCCGGCTGGTACTCGGTGCGCGACGAGCGGTTCTTCGGCGAGGACGAGACGCACGTGGGCGAGGACGGCGTGCGCTATGCGACGGAGACCGGCACCGAGGTGACCTGGACGGAGGAGGAGAGCTACTTCTTCCGCCTCTCGAAGTACCAGGAGCCGCTGCTGGAGCTCTACCGCAGCCGCCCGCAGTTCGCCGCGCCGCAGTACCGGTTCAACGAGGTCATCCGGTTCGTGGAGTCCGGGCTGGAGGACCTGTCCATCTCCCGGACCTCCTTCGACTGGGGGATCGACGTCCCGGCGCCGGCGGACGGCACCGCGAAGGGCCCGGACGGGCAGCCCGTCCAGCCCACCCTGGAGCACGTGATGTACGTGTGGGTGGACGCGCTGACCAACTACCTCACCGGTGCCGGATTCCCCGACACCGGTTCGGAGCGCTTCGCGCGCTACTGGCCGGCCGACCTGCACATCATCGGCAAGGACATCTCCCGGTTCCACTGCATCTTCTGGCCGGCCTTCCTGATGAGCGCCGGCCTCGAGCTGCCGCGGCGGGTGATGATCCACGGTTTCCTGAACAACGAGGGCCAGAAGATGTCCAAGTCGCTGGGCAACGTCGTGGCCCCGGCGGAGTGGGTGGCCCACTACGGGCTGGACGCCGTGCGGTACTTCCTGATGCGAGAGTTCCCCTTCGGCGCCGACGGTTCGTACAGTCACGACGCCGTGGTGGGGCGCAAGAACGCGGACCTGGCCAACAACCTGGGCAACCTGGCCCAGCGCTCGCTGTCCATGGTGGCCAAGAACCTCGGCGGCACGGTGCCGGAGCCGGGGGAGTACACCGACGCCGACCGCGCCCTGCTGGAGTCCGTCTCGTCCCTGCTGGAGACCTCGCGGGCGGACTACGCCGTGCAGGACTTCCACCACGCCCTGGAGTCCACGTGGGCCGTCCTGAACGACGCGAACGCCTACTTCGCCGATCAGCAACCCTGGGTGCTGCGCAAGACCGACCCGGAGCGGATGGCCACCGTGCTGTACGCGACGCTGGAGACGGTGCGCCGCGTGGCGCTGCTGGTCCAGCCGGTGATGCCGGGATCGGCCACGCGCCTGCTGGACCTGCTCGGGGTGGAGGCCTCCGGCGACGCCGGCCGCACCGGTGCCTCCGGTGCCGGGCCGCGGTCCTTCGCGGCCTGGGACGAGGCCCTGGTGCCGGGGGCCTCCCTGCCGGCGCCGGTCCCGGTCTTCCCGCGCCACGAGGAGCCAGAGGCCGGCTAGGACCAGCGGTTCGTCCCCGCTCCCTGGCGGGCCGCCGTGGGACCGGACGCCGGTCGGCCGCGTCCCACGGCGGGACCGGTGCCTGTCCGCATGGTGGACAGTGTGACCACATGGTGGACCAGTGTCCCCGGGCGGGCCTAGCCTGAGAGCATGGAAAACGTCGCCGATACGGTTCGCCCGGCCAGCACCCAGACCGCCACCCGCTCCGTCCAGGACGTCCTGGACATCGCCGTCATCGGCGGGGACGGCATCGGGCCGGAGGTCACCGCCGAGGCGCTCAAGGTCATGCGGGCGGCCACGGAGGCCTCCGGTGACGCGGAGATCCGCACCACCGACTACTCACTCGGCGCGGCGCACTGGCTGCAGACCGGGGAGACGCTCACCGAGGAGACCCTGCAGCGGCTGCGCGCCCACGACGCGATCCTGTTCGGTGCCGTGGGCGCCGCCCCGAACGACACCCGCATCCCCTCCGGGCTGATCGAGCGCGAGCTCCTGCTGAAGCTGCGGTTCAGCCTGGACCACGGGGTGAACCTGCGTCCGGCGCGGCTCTACCCTGGCGTTCCCAGCCCGCTGGCGGAGCCCGGTGACATCGACTTCGTGGTCGTGCGCGAGGGCACCGAGGGGCCCTACGTCGGCAACGGCGGGGCCATCCGGACCGGCACGCCCCAGGAGATCGCCACCGAGGTCTCCGTCAACACCGCCTACGGCGTGGAGCGGGTCGTCCGCCACGCCTTCGCGCTGGCCGCCACCCGGCCGCGCCGGCACGTGTCCCTCGTGCACAAGCACAACGTGCTCGTGTACGCCGGGCACCTCTGGCGGCGGACGGTGGAGGCCGTGGCCGCGGAGTACCCGTCCGTCACCCACGACTACATGCACGTGGACGCCGCGACCATCCACATGACCACCGACCCCTCGCGGTTCGACGTGATCGTCACGGACAACCTGTTCGGGGACATCCTCACCGACCTCGCCGCCGCCGTCACGGGCGGCATCGGCCTGGCCGCGTCCGGGAACCTGAACATCTCCGGCACCGCACCGTCCATGTTCGAGCCGGTCCACGGTTCGGCCCCGGACATCGCCGGACAGCAGAAGGCCGACCCCACCGCCGCCATCCTCTCCGGGGCCTTGCTCCTGGAGCAGGCCGGCCGCACCGATGCCGCCCGGCGCATCAACGAGGCCGTGTGGGCGGACATGGCCGCCCGCGGCCAGTCCGGCACGCCGCAGTCGGGACCGCGCACCACGGCGCAGGTCGGCGACGCCATCGCCGCCGCCGTCTGAGCGGCGTCGAGGCATCCCGCGTCTGAACCGCCCTCCGGGCAGGTCATATGATGGATGCACCTTCCCGGCGCATCAGCGGACCCGCTGGCCACCGAGAACGCGAAGCAATGCCCTGGGCGCGGCCGGCGCCGGCCTGCGTGGCACCCGGGGTACTACGAGAGAAGGAATCCGTCGTGTCCATGGAATTCGCCGTCCATCCCCAGTCCTCGCCCGTCTCCGAGGAGCGGCGCCGTGAGATCCTGGCGGATCCGGGCTTCGGGCAGCACTTCACCGACCACATGGTCTCCATCGACTGGACCTGGGGCGGCGACGGGCAGCACAGCGGCGGGACCTGGCACGACGCGCGGATCGAGCCGTTCGGGCCGCTGAGCCTGTCCCCGGCCACGGCCGTCCTCCACTACGCCCAGGAGATCTTCGAGGGCCTGAAGGCCTATCGCCACCCGGACGGCACCGTGTGGACGTTCCGGCCCCGGGCCAACGCGGCACGCCTGAACCGCTCCGCGCGGCGGCTGGCCCTGCCGGAACTGCCGGAGGAGGACTTCCTCGAGTCATTGCGCCTGCTGGTGTCCACGGACATCGGCTGGGTTCCGGACGGCGAGGGGCAGTCCCTGTACCTGCGGCCGTTCATGTACGCCTCCGAGGCATTCCTCGGCGTGCGCCCGGCCCACGAGATCGCGTACAAGGTCATCGCCTCCCCGGCGGGGAACTATTTCGGGGGCGAGCTCAAGCCCGTCTCCATCTGGGTGTCCCGGGACTACGCCCGCGCCGGTCACGGCGGCACCGGTGCGGCCAAGTTCGGCGGCAACTACGCCGCGTCCCTGGCCGCGCAGCTCGAGGCGTCGGCCCAGGGCTGCGACCAGGTCCTCTTCCTCGACCCCGTCCGGGACAACGCCGTGGAGGAACTGGGCGGGATGAACGTGTTCTTCGTCTTCAAGGACGGCTCCCTCGTCACCCCCGAGCTCACCGGCACCATCCTGGAGGGCGTCACGCGATCCTCCGTGCTGCAGCTGGGCCGGGGCCGCGGGCTGGACGTCGTCGAGCGGCGCATCACGCTCCAGGAGTGGCGCGACGGGGTGGCCGGCGGTGAGATCACCGAGGTGTTCGCCTGTGGCACGGCGGCCGTCATCACCCCGATCGGCCGCCTGGTGGACGGCGAGGAGCACTTCGACTCCCCGGCCGTCACCCCGGGTGACTCCGTGGCGCTGGACATCCGCCGTGAACTCCTGGACCTGCAGACCGGCCACGGCGAGGACCGCCACGGCTGGCTCCACCGGCTGGCCTGAGGACGCCGGGGCGCCCGGGACGCACGAGATACGGCCCGCCCCGGTGGCCGCTCCCGCGGGAGCAGCCACCGGGGCGGGCCGTCGCGGTCCTGCCTAGAGCCCCAGGCCCTCGCGCAGGGCGCCGGCGAGTGCGTCGCCGTCGAAGTCCAGCTCGACCGTGTCCGGCAGGCCATCGGCCAGGGACGGTGTGATGGGGGAATGGCGAGAGACCTCGAGGGGCGCCTGAGGCTCCAGCCCCACCGAGCGGAAGTAGTCCTCGAACTTCGTCCCGTCGCCGCTGATGGCCTCCGAGGCGTCCCCCATGACCGCCCAGCGAGCCGGGATGCCGTAGGCGTTGGCCACGATCACCCCGTGCAGGGACGTCGAGACGATCCGTTCGCACGAGGTGATCTGGTCCACCACCGACCGCAGGAAGCCCTCCCCGACGCCGCTGAGGCGGATGTCGGCCACGTCGTCCAGGTGCAGGTCGAGGTTGTCCTGCGAGACGTGCCTGATGAAGCCCACCTCGTGCTGCTTGGGTCCCTGGTGTCCTGAGACGAAACGGGGCAGCAGCAGGGCGGGGTCGCCGTAGACCTCCGGGCACGAGCCGCCTCCGGCCAGGACCTCCTCGCGGGTGACGGGGCCGCGGACGGCCAGGTAGCGGGCATTGGGGTCCATCGCGTCCCCGCGGCGCGGGGTCCCCGAACCCCAGACCGTCGACCGTTCCCGCGCGAACTTGATGACGGAACCGATGGCCAGCAGGCTACGGTCCCGCTGGCCGAAGGCCGGCGGCTGACCGGTCACCCATTCGACCACCCACGGGCTCAGCACATCGCCGAAGTTACCGGGGTAGGGGGTCTTCATCCACCACATCCTCAGGCGCCGGGCGGGTCCGATACCCAGGTCGCGCGCGCGCTCGTCCCGCCCGATCTCGTCGAGGAGCTCGGCCGCGCGGGCCGCGGCGGCACTGCTCGCGCCCGTCAGGACGTGCTCGGCCTCGCGCCGGGCACCGGCGAAGTCGTGGCGCTCCTTGAGGCGGACGGCGAGCTCCTGCCTCGTCGCATCCAGCGTCGGGTTCTCCTGGAGCTGACTCCGCAGCACCGCCACTGACTCCTCGTGCTGACGGTCCAGCTTGAGGTACCTCGATAGGCGGATCGCCGCGTCGGGATCCGTGGGCAGGGAGTCGAGGGACCGCTCCGCCAGCCGGATGGCAGCGAACCGGTTCCCGGCCTTCATGGCATCGACGGCCTCCGCGCCGAGCACCCGCGAACGGACCGCCGGGTTGTCCGCGGCGTTCTGGTGCTGCACCACCTGGTCGCGGAAGGAGCTGACATTGCCGCTGTGCCCGTGCAGGAAGACACTCCGATGGGTCGGCGTCTCGGTCGGGCGCAGCATCATGTCCGGCGGCAGCAGGCCGACGGACAGGGGCAGCTCATGACGGCTCCACGCCTCCTGGAGGATGTAGTCATCCGTGACCCGTTCCTCGGTCTCACCCTCGATGTCGAGCATGAGGTCCAGGAAGTCGCTCGCGGCCTGCGTGGGACCGAAGTAGAGGTAAGACGGCACCCAGAAGCGTGCCGTCTGATACGGGTCGTACTCGCGGATGTAACGGAACCGGCCGCCGAAGCCCACGAGGTCGAAGTGAGAACCTCGAAGCACCTCCGGCAGGCCGACCAAGCGGGTATCGACGTCCACCCACAGGATGGCCCCGAACCGGTCGTGCATCCGGCGGTAGAAACCGATCTTCTCTCGGGTGATGGCACCCCAGTCCAGGCCCTCCGCAGGCAGTTCCTCGATGTGGTGCGGCATCCCCAACCGCTCACAGTCCTCCCGGAGGCGGGCGGCGGCGTCGTGGTAGTACTGGTCACCGGCGTAGAAGCTCACCAGCGTCGGGAGGGGTTGCTGACCGTATGCGGGGAAGTCACTCATAATTCCTCAATCTACTCATGGGGGAGACCCGGGCCGGTCAGGCGTGCCGCCCGGCGCGTGACACGGCGCCGCGGCCCACCCCGGTCGAGGGCGGGCCGCGGCGGAAGGCGGCGGAGGGACGTCTGGGCGGGTCAGGAGGCCTGGATGGTGCCCGCCGAGGCGGACAGGACCGGCCCGAGGCCCTCGGCGCTGTCCGCCACCGAGACGAGCTGCAGCTGGACGGCGGAGGCCTTCGGCCACGCCTTCGAGGCGAAGGCGGTCTTGGCGACCCGCAGCCGGAAGGTGAACGGCAGGGCCACGCCGGCCTGGTGCACGAGGTGCAGCACCACGGTCCCGTGGTCGCGGGCGAGGTCCAGGGAGAAGATCCGGCCCGCCACCTCGATGTCCACGAAGATCTTGCCCACGGCCTTGGGGTTGGACCAGTCCGAGGTCAGGGTGAACCCGAGGTCCTTGACGCCCTCGCCCTCGATGTGGAGCTCTCCGTCCCAGCGCAGTTCCATGCCCTTGCGGGGCTTGGTCACCGGCAGGTGCAGGGCGATGTCGAACGCGCTCGCCCGGAAGCGGCCCACCGGCCGGTTCGACGGCACGGGGATGCCCACGCCGG
>NZ_DAOMPX010000025.1:0-45303 GCF_035445025.1 Citricoccus sp.
GGGTCCCGGTGGCCGTGATGGGAGTGCTCTGGATCATCCTGCCCCTGGGCCTGCTCCTGGCCCCGGAGGCCTACGTGCTGTGGTCCATCATCGGCGGCATCGCCCAGGGCGGTGGGTTCACCGCCATCTTCTCCATCATCGCCCGGGTGGCCGTCACCGACGCAGAGGCCGCCTCCGGTTCGGCGTGGGTGCAGACCGGTGGTTACCTGGTCGCCACGATCACCCCGCCCCTGGCCGGCTGGCTGAACGCGACCTCTGGTGGCTGGACCGCTCCCCTGCTGCTGGTGCTGGTCCTGACCGTCATGTTCTGCACCGGCGGTCTCCTGGCTGCGCGGCTGGCCCAGCGACCATCGTGAACTCGGCGGGCACACGCACACCTCCCGAGTTCCCTGCCGCCGACTCCTGACCGGCAGCGATCGGCCCGGTTCCTAGAACTGGGGCCGTCTCCGCATGAGGAACCGCAAGGCCGGGAGCCGTGATGACGCCACCTAGCCGGTGCCGCCGTCGCGGTCCCGTCGTGCGGCCGCCCGCTGCGCCTCGACGGCCCGGTGGATGTTGCCGTGGATCCTGTCCGCCCCGATGGCCTCGATCACGCCGTCGCGGTCCAGGACCCCCCGGGCTGCCGGCCTGAGCCGGGTCAGCCGCAGGATGACGCCCGCGTCATGAGTGAGGGCCACGATGTCCGCCATCTTGGCCGAGCCCTGGGAGTCGACGAAATTGATCCCCCCGCAGTCGAGCACGATCCCGGTCAGGCCAGGGCTCTCATGGATGATCTCGCGCAGCCGGTCCTCGAGGGCGTCGGCCGTGGCGAAGAACAGACCCCCGTCCAACCGGAGCACGGCCACGTCGGCGAGCACCTCGTCGCCGGGGTGCTCATCGGCCTCCCGGAAGACCCGTGTGCCCGGTTCACGCCCCAGGACCGGCATCGCCGGGTGCGTGGCCACCGCGATGAGCCAGATCAGTGAGAGCCCGATGCCGATGAGCACGCCCGCCAGCACGCCGACGAGCACGGTGGCGAAGATCGCCGCCACAGCGATCCAGAAGTCGACCTTCTGCACGCGGGCCAGCCGCCGCATCTCCGGCACGTCCATCATGCCCATCACGACGGCCTCGATGATCAGCGCCGCCAGCACGGGCTTGGGCAGGATCGAGAACAGCGGTGCCAGGATCAACAGCGTGAGCAGGACCGTGGCCCCCGAGGTGAGGGAGGCCAGGCCGGTCTTCGCCCCGGAGTGGTCGTTCAGGGAACTCGCTGACAGGCTGGTCGAGACCGGCATGCCCCGGAACAGGCCTGCGGCCATGTTGGCCAACGACTGCGCCAAGGACTCCTGGTTGATGTTGATCTGGTAATGATGCCTGGCGGCAAAGGTCCGCGCGTCACCGGCCGTCTGGGAGAAACCGATCAGGACCAGTGCCACGGCCGCGATTGCCGTGGTGCCCGCGTGGTCCCCCATCAATCGGACGTCCGGGGCCTGCAGCGAGGGCAGTCCCCGGGGAACGTCGCCGACCAACGCCACTCCCCGTGCGCCGAGGTCGAGCACCGCCGCCGCGAGCAGTCCGCCCACCACGAGCACCAGGGCACCGGGAACCCGGGGCACGACGGCCTTGAGTCCGAAGACGACGGCGAGGGCGAGTCCGCCCACGACCACCGTCGTCGGGTGTGCCTCGCCCAGCGTGCCCACCCAGGACCGCAGTTCCTGGAGCGGGTTGGACCCGGTGACGTCCGTCCCGGTGAGCTTGGGGAGTTCTCCGATCACGACGTCGATCGCCGCGCCGCAGAGGAAACCCGTGACCACCGCCTTGGACAGGAACTGCGCGATCCAGCCGATGCGCAGCACGGCCAGGACCAGGAACACCAGTCCGGATGCCAGCGTGATACCGGCGACGAACGAGGCGGTATCGACCTCACCGGTGATGCCGGCCGCGAGCACGGCGCTGGCGGCCACCGCCGCCAGACCTGAACTGGGACCCATCGAGATCTGCCGGCAGCTGCCGAAGATCCCGTAGACCAGCGCTCCGGCGGCGGCCGCGTACAGCCCGTTCTGCAGCGGGATCCCGGCGATGCCCGCGTAGCCCAGGTTCTTGGGGACGATCAGGGCGGCGACGGTCACTCCGGCGATCAGATCGCCGCGCAGCCACGCGCGGTCATAGGTGCGGAGTTGGCCGATGATGGGGACCCGGCCGGGGCGTTGTCCTGGTGCCCTCGCCATGGGCCAGTCTTACCGCACGTCCCACCGCCTGCGCCACGGTCCCGGTGCCGACGGTGCCTCGGTTACCACCGGCCCCTGAAGCACGCCGGATGGGGTTCGTCAGGGTCCGCGCCGTGCGCCTGGAGGTGGCCGGTTCGCTCCTCACGGGCTCACGGTCATCACGTTCGATCGAGAACGGATGGTGGCCGCCCGGACCGGGTCGGCCAGTGCGGTGTCCCTCTGCGGGATGGACGGTTGGTCGTCGGTGGGCGCGCAGGCTGATGAACCGTCCGCTCATCGTGTCAGTCCTTCCGCCCGTCTAGCGGTGGAGACCCAGGCGCCGTCGGGACGCGGGCGCGACCTGCACGTGTTCCGGTGCATTCGCCGACAACCCGGCGGCCCAGGTCCCGTAGCGGATCGCCAGTGGACCGGCGCTGAGGCCGTGCGCCACGATCGAGACCAGCACCGTGACCGCCGCGACGTCCAGCACATGGTCCGCCAGGCCGGTCGTCCCGAGGGACTGCAGGGCGACCAGCGCGAAGATGACCGTGGCGAGTCCACGGGGACCGAACCAGCCGACGAAGACGATCGTGGCCGGCGACCAGCGCGAACCCACCATGGCCACGGCCACCGGCACCATGCGAACCACCGTCAGCGCGCCCAGCGCCACCAGGACGGTCTCCGTCGTCATGCGCGCCAGCGCCGGGCCGACCATGGCGGCACCGAACAGGAGCCACACCACCTGGGAGGCCAGGACTCCGAGCGTCTCGGTGAAGGCCAGTTCCTCTTCGGCAGCCCGCATGCCGGTGGCCGTGGTGAACGCGAGCCCGCCGAGGAAGGCGGCCACGAACCCGTTGGCCTCGATCGAGGTGGCCCCGACGTAACAGACCGACGCCAAGGTGAGCACGGCCACCTGCACGGACAGCGGTGAGGTCCACTCCCGGCGGCGGCACCACCGCAGCACCAGCCCACCACCGAACCCCACACCAGCCCCGACGGCGACACCCACCCCCAGGGAGTAGACCGCCCGTACCTGCCAGCTCTCCCCACCGGCGATGCCGGCCTGGGAGGCGGCGACCGCGATCAGTACGGAGACGACCGGCGTGGCCAGCCCGTCGTTGAGCCCACTCTCCATGCCGAGGATCCGCCGCACCCGGACCGGCACGCGTTCATCGCTCACAACGGCGGCTCCGAGCGCGGCGTCCGTGGGGGCCAGGATCGCCGCGACCAGGGCGGCGGCCACCCAGCCCCGCTCAGGGAAGACCGTGATGACCAGCACCGTTCCCGTGATGATGGTCAGCGGCAGGCCGATGCCCAGCAAACGCAACACGGGCCCCAGATCCCCACCGACCTTCCGCGGGCTCAGGCGCGCCGCGTCACAGAACAACAGCAGGGAGAGGGTGACCTCGGCGACGACGAGGAACCAGTGTGCCTGCGGGTCCACCGCCACCAGGCCGAACCCGGCGCTGCCCACCAGCACCCCGACCGCGACGAAGACCATGGCCGCGGTGATGCCGACGCGCTCGAGCCACCGGCAGATGAGCGCATAGACCATGACCGTCCCGACCAGCAGCAGCGGAAGACCGGCGCCCGCAGCACCGGAATCATCACCCACCGCGCACCTCCGAGGCTGCTGTCGTCTGGCCTCCTGGAGGCCCTGTCGCCACCCCGTCTCCGAAGTGTTCAACACACCCACATCTTGACCCTGAACACACCGCGATAACAGCAACGGGGATCGCCTAGTGCCAGCGTTAGATGAGCCTGGAGTGGGTCCGCCTCCGGTGCAGCAATTGGCCCCATGGCGATGATGAGGTGGCATCGGACAGGGTCCGTGGGACTGACTGGGCGAGGACGGCCCAGGCGATCTCGACGGGCACCGCCGACGGCGGGGTGAGTGACTCCAGATCGACCGCGTGGATGTGGTGCTCACGACCGTTGGTGACGGTGATCAGTGCCGTTGCTCCGGACCGTTCGATCCTTTGATAGCGCCACGGTGTCTTGGCCGGTGGATGGTTACGCGTCAGGCTGGCAAGATCGCCGCAGTACTGGCCCAGATCTCGCAACAACTGGACCCATCGGTGGTGCCTGAGGCGTTCTTGGACGTCCGCGGACCAGGGATCCGGGGATGAGATATCATCCGGGCAACCTGCGTGCAAGGCGTCGGCGATGACCTGTCGAGCGGCGGGAAGCCGGAACGTGCAGACTCCGGCGGGTGTGCTCACCTGCACGTGCCCCCGGTCGAGGAAATCCACCCAGTCACACAGCGGCCTTGCCCGCGCGTCCTCAACGGCGGACAACTCGCCCAAAAAGATACCGATCTGGCCCACAGCCGCTCTTTCCGACTGGGCTCGCCACGTCACTGTGGCTGTTGGGCCCGCCGCGTGCCACGGCACCCGGTGGGTTTGAACCGCACTGTGCTCTGATGCGCGTCATTCTAGATCACCGGGAACGGGCGAGGCCTGGTTTTCACCCGCTGGGGAGGAGGTACCGCGCCGGCTGCGCGCCCATAGTGGACGGGACCATTACAGCGGGCAGGAGGCCGAGATGAACACCACCACGCCGACATCGGACGCCGCGGGCACCACCCTGACCAGGCACCCTCCGGAGAGCTCAGGATGGGTGGGGTGGCTGGTCTTCGCCGCGGTCCTGATGATCCTGCTCGGGGCCTTCCATGCGATCCAGGGACTCATCGCCCTGTTCAACTCCGAGTACTACCTCGTGGGCCCCCAGGGGCTCTCGATTCACCTGGACTACACCACCTGGGGATGGGTCCACCTGATCGCCGGGACCGTGGTCCTCGTCGCCGGCATCGGAGTCCTCGCGGGACAGTTCTGGGCGCGGCTCGTCGGCATCCTGCTGGCCGTGGTCAGCGCGCTGGCCAGCTTCGCGTTCATCGCCGCCTATCCGGTGTGGAGCTGCATCCTGATCGCCCTGGACGTCCTCATCATCTACGCCCTGGCCGTGCACGGCCGGGAGATTCGCCAATACCCCTGAAGGGAGACTTGACCATGGCCAACGACGAGAACCCCGTCATCGACGCCCTCGCCGAGATCACCGCCGCGTCCATCGACCACTGCACTCTTGATCCCCGTGAGTTGATGCTGGCGCGGATCGCGGTACTCGCGGCCGTCGACGCCCCGCCCGCCTCGTATCTGCTCAATGCCGGTGAAGCCCTAGACGCCGGTATCACCCTGGAGGATGTCCAGGGGATCCTCGTCGCCGTGGCCCCGATCATCGGCACCCCGCGGGTCGTCGCGGCAGCCACCCACCTCTTCGAGGCGCTCGGTTTCGCCACCGGTCTTGAGGCGCAGGCCGAGACCGCAGGCGACGAGTAAACAGCCGGGCGTCCGCGGTCGGCAGACGGGACCTCATCGGGAGCCGCGTGGGGTACCCGACGCGTCAGTCCTGTCACACCGCACCGAGGCAGGATCCTTTCCCTGGTCGTTCGTGCAGCAGAACGGAGACGGTGGTTGCAGGGCCTGGCCGGTCCATCACGAAGACGATGAACGCGCCCAGGGCGATGACACCGATCCGCAGCGGTCGACCGGCCCCGGCCACTCCCAGCGCGGATTCTGGCCGGGTGCGGCTAGCAGGTGATATCGCGCCGAAGGTTCTGCAGCGCTGCACGCACGTCGTCTGCCTCGTCCCGGAGGGACACGATGGCCTCGGGCACGGCGCTGTCATCCGGGACCGCGGCGACCGCGGCACGGAGCTCACTGACGCTGGCCTCGAGCTCTGCCACGCGGTCCTGGGCAAGATCCCGCGCGTCCCTCACCAGGGCGTCGAAGGACGCGGTCACCTTCTCCCGCGCCATACGGATCTGCTCGAGACTGGACTCGGGCTTCAGGGTGGCCCGGAACTCGACGAGGGCATCAGCGAAACGGTCCGCGGACGCGCAGGCCTGCGAAACCCCCTCTGACGGGTCTGGGCTTTCCGGCGCGGGCGTGCTCTCCTGGGCGGTCGAACTTGCCGGTGCAGGTGTACTTTCCTGTGGGCCCCCGCCGGTACATGCCGCCACGGCCAACAACAACGTGGTAGCGCCGATAGCCACAACGCCTGTGGCCGATGAGCTCTTGAAGTGCATGGTGGCCTCCTCCAGGCCCGTCCTGGGCCGATCCGCTCCTGGGGCACCACGGGAGGGCCAGGAGTCTGGTGACTGAAGCATGCTGTGCGGTGGGCCCGCGCGCCTCACCCCCGGCAGATGAGATGTGGCTCGAGGCCCCTCCGGGCGATACACAGTCCTGGTTGACGCCAGATTCTCCGCCCTGGCCCGCACCACCGCAGCAGGCCCAGCAGGCTGACCCCCACCTTCGCCATCATCGGCGCCAGACACCGTATCGCTGGAGCCTCCGGCCAACCGCCGCGCGCAGCCGATGGACCCCACCGGCACGAATATTCACACCGCGCTCAGGGTCGGAACGCGCGGCGAGGCCCCCGTCGTCCAGTGCGGCATTCTCGTGCGACCTCGACCCTGCTGCCCGTGATTCGGCCCTAGGGACTGGAATCCTCCGGTTCAGCCAATGCCTGCAGCAGGATCTCCGGCAGCGAGGGATCGTTGAGGGTGCGGAAGTGCCCTTCCGAATCCAGCTTGATGTTCCTGGCACCGGGCAAATGACTCCCGACGGGGATATGCGGGTCGAACGTGCTGAACACCGAGGTGATGCGGTGGTTGATGGACCGGTCTTCGGACAGCGCACGCAGGCCGCGGTTGCGCGGCGAGAATGCCCGGATGCTCGGGTCCAGGAACAGTCCGGCGTAGACGGATCCGGAAAACGGGCTGTTCACGGCGACCATGTGCCGGATCCGCCCGGCCGACGTGGACGAGAGCATCACGTGCTTGCCGACCAGACCGCCTTTGCTGTGCGCCACGATCGTCACGTCGCGCAGGTCGGCCTCCCGAAGGTAACCGGCGACCAGCGCGGCCATCCGACCCAGCTCGCCGCGGTTGTAGCCCAAGGTGCGGACCACGTGGACCGGGTGCCCGGCCGCATGCAGCGTCCGGGCTATCCGGTGCATGAACTGCCAATTCTCGTAGACTCCGGGGATCAGAAGCACCGGCCGGTCGGCGCGCGGTGCCTGCTGGTAGGGTGCCGGGTCGGTGCGGAACAGCACGCCATCCACCTGCCTGAGGCCCGCGTGGCAGTAGTCCAGTAGCCACCACCAACCGCGGACCGGCAGCCGGGCAGCGGCCTTTGCGACGCGCTTCACGATCTGGCTGCCAGGTCAAGGCAATGCCGGGCCACGGCTACCGGGCTGCGGTACATCACGGCATGGGCCTCGCCGGGTATCTCCGTCATGACCGCCGCCGTGCCGGCAGCCGCCAGCTCGGCCAGCCACGACCGCGGGGCGATGGGGTCGTGCTCGCCCCGCACCAGGACGATCGGGGCATGGACCAGCGGTAGCCGCTCCTCCAACCGGTAGTCGATCATGTACGCCGCATTGGCGTAGTACCAGCGGCGCCCGCAGCGGAGATAGTCACCGGCCGCCGTCCAGGCCACCTGGGGCGGCTCCCAGAGGGTGTCCTGGATCAGGCGCCGTCGCTGCATGCGGAGGGTCCGCTCCCGGCTGTTGATAGAGGGCCCGAGCAGCACCAGCGACCGGACCGCGGCCGGATCCGCCAGGGCCATTTCGACTCCGGTCAGACACCCCATGGAATGTCCGACGACGATGAACCGGCCCCCGTGTAGCTGCCGCAGCGCCTGCGCGGCCAACCGGCCGGTTTCCCGGATCGGCAACGCCTGCACCGGGCGCCGTGCAGCACCGAAGCCGGGCAGGTGCATGGCGTGCACCGTTGCCGTGGCCGCTAGTTCCCGGGCCAGGGGAACAAAATACCGTGGGGACATCCCGATTCCGGGCACCAATACGAAGCAATCGGACCCCGAACCCCGGGTTTCGATCATGAATTCGGTGCCTTCCACCTGAAGGCACCGCCGTTCCACATCGCTGATGCGCACACTGCCTTCCTTTGCCTGCCGCATAGGCGAATAAGGGCCTATTTTACCGCCGCTGCCGCGAAATAGGCCTCGCCCTTTCCGCGCGATCGAGGCGCTGATACGTATCGCACGGGTGGAGCATGGGCCGGCTGACGGTTGGATGTCCCAAAGCCCCGACCCCCTCCTCCCTCGGGGTGAGGGGCAGGGGGCCGGGGCTGGGTTCGGCCTATGCGGGCAGGACCGTGGAATCAGTTCGGCACTGTCGCGTCGGGCTCGGGGCTGGGGTTGGCCTCCTCACTGGGCCGAGTCCTGATGGCGGCGGTGGTCAGGTCCTCTCGTCTGACGGGCAGGGTGGTGTCGAACTGGGGGTCGGCGCGCAGTTCGCGGACCAGGCTCACGGCCAGCAGGGCGACGATGATCGTGAAGGGTAGCGCCGAGAGCATGGCGGCTTGCTGCAGGGCGGCCAGTCCACCGACCAGCAGCAGGAGGATGGCGGACACGCCGGTCAGTACGCCCCAGACCGTCAGCACGGGGCGGGTGGGATTGAGCGTGCCGCGCGAGGACAGCATGCTGAGCACGAAAGTGTTGGCGTCCGCTCCGGAGACGAAGAACAGCACCACCAGCACGATCGCGATGACCGAGGTGATCTGCACCAGTGGCAAGTGGCCGAGCATGTCGAAGAACGCGGAGTTCACGTCCTCCAGGGCGGCCGCCCCGATCTGTCCGCCGCCGTAGAGGTCGACGTGGATGGCGGTGCCGCCGAAGATGGTGAACCAGATGAAGAACACCAGGCTGGGCACGGCCATCACCCCGAAGACGAACTCGCGGATGGTCCGGCCGCGGGAGATCTTGGCCAGGAAGACCCCGACGAAGGCGCCCCAGCTCAGCCACCAGGCCATCATGAAATAGGTCCACCACTGGAACCACTGGACATCCTCCGGGGTGGTGGGGGTGATGAGGCTGACCTGGAAGAAGTCGCTGAGGTACTGGCCCACGGAGCGGAAGAACAGATTGCTGATGAAGTTCGTGGGACCGGCGAACAGCACGTAGAGGCCCAGGAGCGTGGTCAGGGTCATGGTGATCTGGCTGAGGTACTTGATGCCCCGGTGCACCCCGGACAGGGCCGAGAGGGTGAAGAGCACGGTGATGACCGCGATGATGAGCACCTGCGGCAGGACTCCGGTGGGGATCCCGAAGACCCGGTTCATGCCCTCGCTGATCTGCGAGGCGCCCAGGCCCAGGGACGTGGTGGTGCCGAAGAGGGTGGCGAGGATGGCGAAGACGTCGACCACGTGACCGAGCCAGCCGTCCATTCGGTCACCGAAGATGGGTCGGAGCATGGGGGAGACCAGGCCGGTGTTGCCGCGGCGGTGGGTGGAATAGGCGATGGCCAGACCGAAGACCCCGAAGACCGCCCAGGCGTGCGGTCCCCAGTCGAAGTAGGAGAACTGCAGGGCCCGCACCGCGGCGTCGATGGTGCCGGGTTCAGCCAGCCCGTGGGGTGGGGCGGCGAAGTGCGAGATGGGTTCGGCCACTCCGTAGCTGATCAGGCCGATGCCCATCACGGCGGAGAGGATCATGGCCAGCCAGGCGACCGTGCTGAACTCCGGGCGGTCGTGGTCCCCGCCCAGGCGGATCCGGCCGAAGCGGCTGAACGCGAAGTAGAGCAGCATCAGGATGCAGCCAAGGGTGACCAGGAGGTAGGACCAGCCGACGCTGGCGGCGACCGCGTTCATGGCCGTGGTCATGGCCCCGCCGAGGCTCTCGGGGGACAGCGCCGCCCACAGCATGAATGCGGCGATCAGGGCGATCGAGGTCCAGAACACGGCCCCGGGCCGGTTCCGGAGCAGTTCCGCGCGCAGCATGGCCTCGGTGATCGGTGTTTTCTCCAGGCCGTGCCCGGGGAGTTCAGGCCCCTCGGGCTCGGATCGGGATACCTGCTCCCGCGCAGGCGTGGAGAGCGTCTGCTCTGCCCGACTGCGGCGCGTACGGTCCGGGCGGTCGTCGTTGGTGTACATGGGTCCTCCAATAAGGAAGGGGGCCGCCGGCTCAGGTGAACCCACGGTCGGGGTGGGGTGGCCTAGAGCTGCTGCAGGCCTCGGCCGTCGTAGAACTTGCCGGCCTTGTAGAGGATGGGAGCGTCTTCGGTGGACTCCGCGTACTGGACCCGGCCGATGAAGACGGTGTGGGTCAGGGCCTGGAAGCGTTCCTTGATCTCGATCTCCAGGCTGGCGGCGGAGTCATCGATCAGCGGGCTGCCCTGCGGGCCCTCGTGCCAGGCGACCTGGCTGAACTTGTCCTTGTCCTTCGAGGAGAACACCGACAGCGCATCCCCCTGGGTGCTGGACATGATGCTGATCCCCACATGCGACGCCCGGAACAACGCCGGGTACGTGGACGAGGTCTTCTGCACACAGACCAGCACCAGGGGCGGGTCCAGGGACACGGACACGTACGAGTTCAGCGCGAGCCCCCGTGGGGCCCCGGTCTCGTCCTTGGTGGCCACCACCGTCACTCCGGTGATGAACTGCTTGTTGAAGGCCTTGAGCATTTCCCTCGGCGGGGTCCCCGGGTTGGCGGGGCTGTCGACGACGGCGGCCACGTCTTCGGGTTCGAAGGCGGACTTCAGCGACGGCAGCCCGACGTCGGCCAGCAGTTCACTGGCGTCCCAGGTGACCTCCTCGCGGACGATCTTCCCATCGCGGAAGGTCAGGACATTGGAACCGCGGGTTGTCACCACGGTGCCGGTCGGGGGAACGTCGTGAAGCGGGGCGGAGAAGGTGCCGACGGAGTGCCAGAACATGGCCGCCTGGTCCCCGTCGAGCAGGAGGGCGTCGACCGTGGTCGTCAGATCGGGGAAGGCAGCCCGGACCTCGCGGATCTGGTCCTTGTACTGCTGACGCGACAACGGCTGTTCATTGGCGGCGCTGTAGCGCACATAGTCCTCGGCCAGCACCGCGTCCAGGGCATCGAGCTGACCGTGATCCCACGCGGCGCACCAGGTATCCATCACGACGTTCTTCAGATCCTCTTGCATGCCACAGAGAGTAATGTGCATCACATACAGCCGTCAATACCGCAGAAATCAGCGCTATATCGCTCGATCCGGGCGATCCATTGACATCGTCTTGTATGCATGAGAATCTTCTGGCATGCCACAGACCACCTCTACGATCGAGAGCCCCGCACCTGCGGTGGAGGACCGTTCCTCGTTGCTTCATCGGATGCGTTCCAAGGTCCTGAGCGGCCAGTACGCTCCGGGAGAGCTCATGCCCGAGGCCGTGCTTGCCGAGGAATTCGGAGTCAGCCGGACGCCGATCCGCGAGGTGCTCAAGCAGTTGCAGAACGAGGGACTGGTCGAGATCAGGCCCCGGGTGGGGACCTTTGTTCGGGTGCCCACACGCCGGGAGGTCGTGGAGCTGTTCCAGCTCAAGGAGTCCCTGGAGGGTCTTGCCGCAGGACTGCTGGCCCGCCGCGGGCCGGTGCCGGAGCTGGATCGCCTCGCGGAGAATTTGAAGCGTTCGGATGAGGCGGTGCTCTACGACGACGCAGCCGCCTATGCCTCGCTGGTCCATGACTTCCACTGGACGATCGTCCGGGGGGCGGACAACGCCAAGCTGTTGGAGCACTACGAGCGGCTGATGAACCAACTCGCCTATCAGCGCATCGTGGTCACGACCGTCCAACGCCCCGGCCGGCTGGCCGCCTCGACCCGGGAACACCACTCGGTGCTGGAGGCCATCCGCCACAAGGACGCGATCGGGGCCGAATCGGCCATGCGCGTGCACGTGCACGCCTCCAGTTACGCCGCCCTGAGCATCCCCGAGGGCAACGCCCCCTGGGAGAGCGCCCCCGCAGACCCTGAACAAGCACACACGGACACCGGCGCAGCCGGCGTCACCGGGTGACCCCGTCCACCTTCGCAGCAAGGAACCACGATGACCATTGAGTCCAAGGCGGCCACCGCCACCCCGACCGCCCCCACCGAGTCATTAGAACGCCTCGCCACGGCCCTGGGGGTGCGTGCCCTGCACACGGTGTGCGACGAGATCCTGACCGAGGGCGGGTCCGCCCCCTCTCATCCGCTGAGGCAGGCCAGCGCCATGGCCGTGGTCCGCAATCCCTGGCTGGACACGGACACGACCGAGGACCTGGAGTCGCATACCCGCCGGGTCGCACCCGTCCTGGCCAAACTGCTCAGCGACCGGCTCCTGAAGGCCCTCGGCGGAGCGGACCAGGTGCAGACCTTCGGCAAGGCCGCGATCGTCGGTCTGCACGGGGAAGTCGAGCACGGCGGCGCGCTCATCCACACGCCCTACTTCGGGAACCTGGTCAGGGAGTTCCTGCAGGGCAGCTCGATCATCTGTTTCACCGACGGCCGCGCCACCGCCGGCAGCCAGGTGCGCGTGCCGATGTGGCACAAGACCCACGCCGCGTCCCGGGCCCACTACCAGGCGATGGAGGTCCATCTGCCCGACGCCCCGCATGCCGACGAGATCTGCGTGATCGCCGTGGCCTCCTCCGGGCCCCGGCCCCACGCCCGCATCGGGGACCGCACCACCGATGAGGTCATCACCTCCGACATCCTGAAAGGAATCACCCCATGAACGTCCGTAAGATCACCACCCTTGTTGAGGAAACCCTCTCGGAGGGCGGCCGTGCCGTCGAACCGGCGGCACGCGTCGTCATCGTGGCTGCTGTGATCGACAACCCGTGGGCAGGTCAGGGCTTCGTGGAGAACCTGAGCGCCGGGATCGACGCGGTCGCCTCCGACCTGGGCGCGCTGCTGGCCCCTCGGGTGATGGAAGCCCTGGACGCCCCCCTGGAGGCCTACGGCAAGGCCGCGATCGTCGGCCTCGAGGGGGAGATCGAACACGGCTCGGCGTTGATTCACACCCTGAAATTCGGTGACCACTTCCGCAACGCCGCCAACGCCACCACGCTGCTGCCGGCCGTGGAGAAGCGTGCAGCGGCCGGCACGGTCTTCGACATCCCGCTCAAGCACTTCACCGACGCCACCATCCGCTCCCACCACCAGAGCGTGGAGGTCCGCGTCGCTGACGCCCCGCATCCGGGTGAGATCCTCATCGCCCTGGCCGGCGCGGCCCAGGGCCGGCCACACCAGCGCCTGGCGCCCCTGGGATCAGACTGATGACCGAGGCCACTGAGTCAGTGCCCGTGGTGCTGCTGCACGGGGTCGGCCTGGACCGCACCATGTGGGGCCCCGTGGTGGACCTCTTGGACGCCGCCGGCCTGCAGGTCGAGGCACTGGACCTGCCAGGGCACGGTGGCCAGCCACCCCTGCGGCGCCCCACCGACCTGGCGGAGATGGCGCAGAACGTAGTGGAGCGGATCTCTGAGACGCGGGTGCATCTGGTCGGGTTCTCCCTGGGTGCCCTGGTCGCGCAGCGCATCGCCGTGGACCACCCGGACCGAGTGGTCACCCTGACCTGCATCAGCACGGTCTGCCGACGCACCGACGAGGAGTCCGCCGCGGTCCGTCGGCGCCTGGAGACTGCTGGAGAGGACTTTGCCACCGGAGTCGACCGGGCCCTGGACCGGTGGTATCCGCCGGAGGCGGCCGTCAGTGACGCCCAACGGCAGGCAACCCGGGCCACCCTGTTGGCCAACGACCGTCAGTCCTACCTGCACGCCTATGCGGTCTTCGCCACCGGCGACCAGCAGATCGCCCCTGACCTGCATCGCATCCACGCACCCACCCTGGCCGTCACCGGGGAACTGGACCCCGGCTCCACCCCGGAGATGACCCACCGGTTGGCGACGGCGGTCCCGCATGGCCGGGCCGTCGTCGTCCCCGGGGTCCGGCACATGCTGCCGGCCGAACGCCCCGAGGTGCTCGTCGAGCACCTCCAGCACCATCTCGCAAGCAGCGAACAGCACCCAGAAGGAGCCCATCATGGCTGAACGGCTGACTCACTTCATCGGCGGGCAACACCGCGAGCCGGCAAGCGGTGAGTACTTCGAGAGCACCAACCCTGCCACCCTCGAGGTGCTGTATGAGGCCGCCCGCGGTGACGCCCAGGACGTCGCGGCTGCCGTGGACGCCGCCCGCACGGCCTTCGAGTCGACGTCCTGGCGCCGCACCACCCCCACCCAGCGCGGCCACCTGCTGCGTCGGCTGGGCGATCTGATCGGTGAGCACGCTGAGGAACTGGCCCGCTACGAGAGCCTGGACAACGGCAAGCTGCTGCGCGAGATGCGCGGTCAGCTGCGATCCCTGCCGGAGTACCTGTATTACTACGCCGGGCTGGCCGACAAGGTGCAGGGATCACAGATCCCCACCACGTCCCCTGCCATGATCAACTTCACCCAGCGTGAACCCCTCGGGGTGGTCGGGGCGATCACCCCGTGGAATTCCCCCCTGACGCTGACGGTCTCCAAGCTCTCCCCCGCCCTGGCCGCCGGCAACACCCTGGTGATCAAGCCCAGCGAGTACACCTCCCGCACCATCCTGCGCCTGGCCGAACTGGCCCACGAGGCCGGGTACCCCGACGGGGTGGTCAACGTCGTCACCGGCCTCGGCGCCGAGGCCGGTGCGGCCCTGGTGGACCATCCGGGCCTGGCGAAGATCTCCTTCACCGGATCCACCGGCACCGGAGCGGCCATCGCGGCCAAGACCGCCTCCCGCTTCATCGGTTCCACCCTGGAACTGGGTGGCAAGAGCCCGAACATCGTGTTCGAGGACGCCAACGTGGCCAACGCCGCCATGGGCGTGGTGGCCGGGGTGTTCGCGGCCGCCGGACAGACCTGTATCGCCGGAGCACGGGTGTTCGCCCACCGCAGCGTCTACGACGAGTTGCTCGAGCGCGTCACCGCACGGGCCGCGAGCATCAAGATCGGTGACCCCCTGCAGGACGAGACCGAGCTGGGCCCGCTGGCCTTCAAGGACCAACTGGAGAAGGTTCGTTCCTACATCGACATCGGCACGAAGGAAGGTGCGCACCTGCATTACGGCGGGCAGCGCCCGGACATCGACCTGCCCGGATACTTCCTGCAGCCGGCGCTGCTGACCGAGACCACCAATGACATGCGCATCAACAAGGAGGAGATCTTCGGTCCGGTGGCCGCCATCATGCCCTTCGACACCGAGGAAGAGGTCCTGCACCTGGCCAACGACACCCAGTACGGGCTGGCCGCAGGCGTGTGGACCCAGAACCTGTCCCGGGCCATGCGCATGTCACAGAACCTGGATGCCGGAACCGTGTGGATCAACACCTACCGGGCCATGTCCCCCATGTCTCCCCGGCAGGGCTTCAAGTCCTCCGGAGTCGGGATCGAGCACGGGCTGGAGTCCATGCACGAGTACACCCGGCTCAAGAGCATCTGGATCAACACCGACGAGGGGCCGGTCGCGGACCCCTTCATCATGCGGGGGTAGGACACGATGCCCCTGATCGAGATCTCCATCGGCACCGGCCGCACTCCAGAACAACTACGCGCCCTGATCGACGGCGTGCACCAGGTCGCCGAGAAGACCGTGGATGCCGCCAGTGAGAACATCACGGTCATCATCCGCGAAGTAGAACCACAGCATTGGTCACGGGGAAACCGGACGATCGCCGAGGCGCGAGCGACCACGCCAGGCTCCTGACCCGACCACCGAACCGGGCGGATACCGTCCCGGTCCCGCCCAGACCTTCAGCAGAACCCCCATCCGCAGGGCGGCGAGGACGCCGCCCCGACAGAAAGGCCGCCCCATGCGCTTCTCCCTCTTCGTGCACATGGAACGGTGGGACGATCAGCTCTCCCACCAGGAGCACTTCCAGAACCTCACCGAATTGACGCTGATGGCCGAGGCCGGTGGATTCAGCACCGTCTGGATCGGCGAGCACCACTCGATGGAATACACGATCTCCCCCAGCCCCATGCCCCAGCTGGCCTACCTGGCCGCTCGCACCTCCACCATTCGGCTCGGCGCCGGCACCCTGATCGCGCCGTTCTGGAACCCCATCCGGGCCGCCGGCGAGACTGCCCTGCTCGATGTGATCAGCGGCGGCAGGGCCGAAGTGGGCCTCGCGCGCGGCGCCTACCAGTTCGAGTTCGACCGTCTGTCCGGCGGCATGCCCGCCGCCGAGGGCGGAAACTACCTGCGCGAACTCGTCCCGGCCGTCCGTGCACTGTGGCAGGGTGACTATGCCCACGATGGTCAGATCTGGCAGTTCCCCACCTCCACCTCTGTCCCCAAGCCCATCCAGCAGCCGACCCCACCGATGTGGATCGCCGCCCGCGATCCCGACACCCACGACTTCGCCGTCGCCAACGGCTGCAACGTCATGGTCACCCCCCTGATGAAGGACGATGAGGAGGTGGAGAACCTCGTCGAGAAGTTCAACACCGCCGTGGGCAACCATCCCGAGGTCGATCGTCCCGAGATCCTGGTCCTGCGCCACACCTACGTGCACGCCGAGTCCGAGCCCGATGCCTGGCGCCCGGCAGCAGAGGGCATCAACCGGTTCTACCGCACCTTCGACGCCTGGTTCGGCAACAAGACCGCCCCGGCCAATGGCTTCCTCGAGCCCAGCCCCGAGGAGAAGTTCGCCGAGCGCGCCGAGTTCACCCCCGACTCCCTGCACCGCACGGCGATGATCGGTACGCCGGCGGAAGTGGTGGAACGGCTGAGGCACTACGAGGCCCTGGGCGTGGACGAGTTCAGCTTCTGGAGCGACAACTCCCTCAGCCACGAACAGAAGAAGCAGTCCCTGCAGCTGTTCATCGACGAAGTGGTCCCGCACTTCCAGAACCGCACCGCCGCTGAAGACGGACAGCAGCCGGCCCGCGCTGGCCTGCCTTCCTGAGCACACCCCTGATCCGGAGGAAACGGCGCAGACACACAGGCCCTGGCCAAGACACCGAACGGTCCTCGATGTGAGGTGACACGGATGATTCCCTGGCCAGGGCCTGTCGTTCTCTCGGCTCAGGGCGGTGAGCACTGCCGGGGCATCGACCCGGCCTGATCTCCGCCACCGCGTAGGGATTCACAGCACCCCTGAACTAGAACTGCAGGGGGTTGATGTGCCCATAATCACTGACGATCCGCAGAGCGCGGAGAACGGAGGAACACCATGCGTGGTAGCAGTCTTGTCTGGACCATCGTCGGCATCCTGGTGGCCATCGCCCTGATCATCTGGATCGTCTCGGCTCTGTAGAGCCCCGTTCTCCACGCCAGCCTCCCTGGTGGGCTGCGCGGTGCCGGAGGAGCCGGAGGAGCCGGAGACGATGATGCCGGCGTGCCCTCAGGGCGGTGAAGCCCGCCCCGGGGCCGGCGGTGACTTGGACGCGGACCAGCAGGCCCCGCTCCTCGGGCCCTACGACACGGCGGCCGGTGCCCCCTGGGGGGTGTCGTCCTCCGGGTGGTGCGGGACGAGAGACTCCGAGGGGCCGGGCGGGGCCTGGTGGGTCGCGGCCAGGGCGGCGGTCATGACGTCGCCGAGGCTGTGCCGTTCGGCGTAGACCTCCCGTTGGTACTGGGAACCGGTGCCCTCGCGCAGGATCTTCGCGACCCCGGCCTCGATCGCCGACCGCTCCCCATACTCGGCCAGCACCGGACCCACGACGTGGAGCAGGCGGATCATGACGTCCCCGGCGGGTGCGGGGGTGCCGGTGGCCGGATCGATCAGCTCTCCGGCGACCCCGTTGCGGCTGGCCTGCCAGGACCAGGCCCGCAGCAGCGCGGCCGGCACGGGCATGGCCGGGGACCCGTCGGCCCAGGCGCGGGCGACCGTCTCCACCAGGGCACGGGTGAGGGCGGCGATCACCGCGGCATGATGCGCGTCCAGGCAGACGTCGGCCACCCGGATCGCCACGGTCGAGTGGTGTTCGGACAGGCGGGCGTCGAAGTAGAGCATGTCAGCGTCCACCGGCACCTGGGTGTCCAACAGGGCCGACCGGTAGCGGTCGTAGGCGTCCCGGGAGCCGAAGACATCGGTGGGCCCGGCGGTGGGCCACCGGGACCACACCTGGTAGCGGTACGAGGCGAACCCGGTGTCGTCCCCGTGCCAGAACGGGGAGTTCGCGCTCAGGGCCAGCAGGGTCGGCAGCCAGACGCGGATCCGGTCCAGCACCGCCACGCCCTCGGCGCGGGAGTCGACGCCCACGTGGATATGGAAGCCGTTGGTGAGCTGTTCGGCCACGGTGAGACCGAACTTGGTGGCGATCCTGCGGTGGCGCAGTCCCGGCACCGGGTGCGGGGAGACCGGACCCAGCGCCGTGGGCAGGGCCACCACGCGTCCGCCCACCCGGGCGGCGGTCCGCTCTGCCAGTGCGCGCCCGGCACGGATGGAGGCCAGCTGCCCGGCCAGGGTGGTCTGGGGCGGGGAGATGACCTCGAGCTGTTCCTCGTGCAGTTCCTCGCTCACCTGGTGACCGGTAGGCGCCGGCTCGTCCTGCAGGGCGGCGGCCCAGTCCCCGGCCGGCAACGGTTCGCCGGTGCCGGCATCCACCAGCAAGAGTTCTTCTTCCACCCCGAAGGTGCGCATGAGGGTCTCCTCGTCCGTCCTGCCCCTCGTCCCTCACTACGGAGGGTGCGGAGCAAGCGGCACACCCACGGGCGAACCCAGGATTCTACGTGTACTGACTACATGTTCGCTGGGAGGACCAGGCCTCCATGCCGGGCCCCGGACATCAGGGAGAACTGGGCGCGGCGCCTGTTCCCCGCCCCGCCCCCGCTGCATCACCTGACGGCGGGCCGGCCGTGCGTGACCCCGGGTCGAGCGAGCCCCAGCCGTCCAGGCGTGTGTGTTCGCCATGGAGGAAACCACCGGCCGGAGGGTTCCCCGCGCACGCAGTGGGGCATAGGGTGAGAGGACTTGATCGCCGACAGAAGGGAGTGCCCATGGGACTCGGAGACAAGATCAGCAACGCGACCGACAAGGCTGTTGGAGGCGCCAAGGACAAGATTGGCGATGCCACCGACAACCCCGACCTGCAGGCAGAGGGCAAGGCCCAGAACGCCGAGGGCCATGCCAAGCAGGCTGGCGAGAACGTCAAGGACGCCGCCAAGGACCTCAAGGACGGCCTGAAGTAGACCGGCACACCCTCTGAACCAGCGGCTGCGGCCCCGGAACCCGTCATGGGTCCGGGGCCGCAGTGCGTTCTGGCGGAGGAGTCCTCCGTGGGCGGTCCCTCCCCTGTCAGGCCTGGCCGATACGCAGCACGGGCTTGATGGTGGTGCCGGACTTGCTGTCCGCGAAGGCGTCCTCCACCTGGTCGAAGCCGTAGAACTGCACGAGCTCGTCGAAGGGGAACCGGCCCTGCTGGTAGAGCGCGATCAGTGCGGGGATGAGTTCCTGGGAGGTGCCCGAGCCGCCGAGCGTGCCGACCACGCGCTTGCCCCACAGCGCGCCGAGGTGGTCCAGGCTGAAGCGGGCCCCGGCCGGGGCGCCACCGATGAGGATGAGCGTGCCGAGCATGCCCACGGCCTCGGCGGCCTCCTCGATGACGGGGATGACACCCGTGCAGTCCAGGGCGTAGTCGGCCGGGCCGCCGCAGATCTCCCGGATGCGCTCCAGGGCGTTCTCGTGCAGCGAGTTGATGACGTGGGTGGCACCGTAGCGGGTGGCCAGCTCCAGCCGGGAGTCGTGCAGGTCGATCGCGATGATGGTGGTGGCCGGGGTGTTCCGCGCGGCCATGACGGCGGCCAGCCCGACGGCGCCTGCCCCGTAGACCACGAGCGACTCCCCCGCACGCGGCCGGGCGGTGTTCAGGACCGCCCCGGCACCGGTGGTGATGCCGCAGGCAAGCACCCCGACCAGGTCCAGCGGCACGTCCTTGTCCACCGTCACCAGGGCGTTGGCGTTGGCCAGTGAGTAGGTGGCGAAGGAGGACTGGCCGAAGAAGTGACCGGAGAGCGAGGACCCGTCCGCGCGGGTGTAGGCGGAGGTGCCGGCCTGGGGCCCGATGAACCGCCGGCCGCTGACCACGGCCGGGCCGAGCAGGTCGCAGTAGCGGTGCTCGCCGCGGCGGCAGTTGCGGCACTGCCCGCAGTAGGGCCAGCCCATGATGACGTGGTCACCGACCGCCACGGAGGTGACGCCCTCGCCGACGGCCTCCACCACGCCGGATCCCTCGTGACCGAGGACGCCCGGCAGCGGCAGCGGCATGTCACCGGCCTGGGTGATCGCGTCCGTGTGGCAGACGCCCGAGGCCACCACCCGCACCAGGGCCTCGCCCGGGCCGGGCTGCTGCAGCTCCAGTTCCTCCTTCGTGAAGGGGGCGTTGGTCTCCTCGACGACGAGGGCTTCGATCTTCATGGGGAACTCCTGTGTTCTCGTGGGTCGCAGGGCGCCGCAGCCGAGAGCTGCGGGGTCATGGGCCGGGGGCCGTCCGCGTCCGGGCTGGACGCCCCCGCTCCGTACCGTAGGCCGTTCAGGCCATGATGAGCACGGGGTGGTAACCGTCCGGGCGCCGGCGGTAGACGCGGGCCGGCCGGCCCAGCCCGCTCCCACCGGGCGGCATGGCCCGGATGTCCAGGGCCTCCAGCTGGGGTTCCATGGCCCGGCGGAAGGTGTCCTTCTGGTGCGGGGCCCCCGCGACGGCGTCGTGGACCTGACGCAGCTGGGTCATGGTGAACTCGTCGTCCAGCAGACACCAGGGGTCCGGTGTCTGGCCGTACTCCCACCGCACCATCCGCACGCCCCAGCCGATGATCTCGTCGTGGCTGAACGGCAGCCCGTGCACCTGGTCCACCGCCCGCAACTGTCCGTGGCCGTGCTCCAGGGCCAGTTCCAGTTCGGCCAGCGGCACCACGTCCAGGTGGGTGACCGTCAGGACCCAGCCCCGGTCGTCGCGGTCCGGATCGTCGAAGACGTGCAACTGCCGCGGCGAGCGCCCCCGGACGTGCATCCTGGTCTCCAGGCACCTCAGCACGGCATCGCCCAGGCGTTCGCGCTCGCGCAACATGGTGCCCGGCAGCATCCACTCCCCGGCATGACGGCCCTCGTCCCGGCGGCGCAGGACGACCTTGAGTTCCCCGTCGGCCACCGTCAGCAGGACCACGTCCGCGGCCACCGAGGGCCGGGGGTAGGACAGCAGGTCATCACGCTCGGGCACCATGCCACCCAATCTAGCCAGAGCGGTGGTGGTTCCCGGTCCCGGTACGGGCGGCGTCGCGGGCGAAGAGAACAGCGGCATCATGGACGAACTCCTCTCCCGTGGCGAACGTGGTGTCCCAGATCCTCAGCGCGTCGGCCACCGGTTCCTGCATGAGGGACCGGCTGAACCCCTCCACCCCGAAACGCCCGGTGTAACCCAGGGACAGGGTGTCCTCGAGCACGCGGGCCAGGTCCAGGCTGCCGGTCGAGAGCAGTCCGCGGGAGGACTGGCCGAACTCCAGGTACCCCAGGTACGGCAGGGCGTGGGCGACGGCCCCCACCAGGTCGGCCTCCTCGATGGCCATGTGGAAGGTGTCCAGGTGGATCCTCAGGTGGCGCGAACCGGACAGCTCCACGAAGCGCACGGCCTGGGCGGCGGTGTTGAGCACGGAGGTCTCGTAGCGGTTCACGACCTCGAAGGTCATCATGATCCCCGCGGCGGCGGCCTCCTCCGCCACGTCCCCGACGAGTTCGGCGACGCGCGCCACGTCGGCCCCGGAGGGCCGGGACGCCGCGTCCCCGTGCACCCCGTAGGGCACCCCGTTCAGCTGGTCCCCGCCCATCCTCGCGGTCAGGTCCACGAAGCGCCGCAACTGCTCGAAACCCCGGCGCCGGACGTGCGGGTCCTCGGACCCGACGTTCGCCTCCGGGGACTGGACGGCCATGGTGATGGGGGCCAGACCGGCGTCGCCGATCCGCCGGGCCAGGTCCGCCACGCCCCGGCTGGACGGGTCCACCGGGCCCAGCACCACGCGCCGGTAGCCGGCGTCGCGCAGCACCGGCAGGCTGCGGGCGAACTCGGGGCTGAACGGGTCCGTGGTGAAGGCCGCACTCTGGCAGGCCAGGTCCACCGCCAGTCCCGGGCGGCCCTGGACCTCGGCCGTGGCCATGGCCGACACCTCAGAACACCGGGAGTTCGAAGCGGTGCTTGAACACGGAGTAGCCGTCGTCCACGTGCACCACGGTGCCGTTCATGGCGTTGGAGTCCTCCGAGAACAGGAACGCCACCACGTTGGCGATCTCCTCCGGTTCCGTCATCGTGTCCCGGAGCTGCTCCGAGGCGAACAGCTCCCGCAGGTGCTGCGGGAACTGCTGGATGATGGCGGTGTTGGCACGCCCGGGGGTGATGGCCAGGACGCGGGTGCCGTGCTCGGCCAGCTCGTAGGCGGCGGAGCGGGTGAAGGAGATGACCGCCGCCTTGGCCGCGCTGTAGGAGAAGGAGAGCTCGGCGGCCTGCTCACCGTAGATGGAGGACGTGTTGACGATGACCCCGCCGCCGCCCTGTCTCACGAACTGGCGGGCCGCGGCGAGGATCCCGTAGTAGACCCCGTCCTGGTCGATCCGGATCATCGGGTGGTAGTCCCGTTCCGGGTCATGGTCCAGCAACGGCCTGCCGCCGGCGATGCCCGCGTTGTTGAAGATCCCGTCCAGGCGGCCGAAGGCGTCCACCGCGGACTGGACCGCCTGCTCGACGGCGGCGAAGTCCGAGACGTCCACCGCCACGGCGCGGGCCCGGCCGCCCTTGGCCGTGACCTCGTCGGCCACCTGCTGGGCACCCTCCAGGTTCAGGTCGGCCACGATCACGCTGGCGCCCTTCTCGGCGCAGCGGAGGACGGTGGCCCGCCCGATGCCGCTGGCGCCGCCGGTGATCAGCAGGACTTTGTCGTGCAGGGTGGTCATGGGTTCTCCTTGGAGGGGTGGCGAGGGGTGGATGCGTTGGGTCCGGTGGGAGTGCCGCCGTGGCAGGGCACCCCCACCGGTGTCAGGGGTCGCGCCGGGCGCGATCAGAACATGGTGTGGGACAGGGCCAGCGCCCCGCCGTCCACGGCCAGGACGGCGCCGGTGACGAAGGAGTTGCCGGGGGCCACGAGGAACAGCATCGGGGCCTGGATCTCCCCCATGGTGCCCATGCGGGCCAGCGGGATGGTCTCCTCCCACATCCGCTCCCCGGCCTCGTCCAGGACGGCGTCCCCGCCGATCCGGGTCCCCTTGAAGGGGCCGGGGGCGATCACGTTCACGCGGATGCCCCGCGGGGCCAGTTCCAGTGCCGCCTGACGGGCCAGGTTGATGATCCCGGCCTTCGTGGCCCCGTAGGCGTAGGAGACCATGGGGTCCGTCCGCAGTCCCGCGGTGGAGGACGTCACCAGGATCCGGCCGCCGTCGGGCAGCACGCGGGCCGCGGCCCGGACGGTCTCGAACGTGCCGTGGAGGTTGGTGGCCACCACGTTGCGCCACTCCTCGTCCGTGTACCGGCCGATGGCTCCCTCCTCGGTCCGGTAGCTGCCGCCCCCGGCGATGCCGGCATTGGCCACCACCACGGTCGGCCGGCCCACCTCGGCCACGACCCGCTCCAGGACCTGTTCGAAGGCCCCGGCCTCGGCCAGGTCGGCCGCGTAGGCGTGGGCGGTCCCCCCGGTGGCGGTGATCGCCTCCCGGACCTCGTCCAGCCGGGACTGGTCCCGGCCCAGCACGACCACCGTGGCGCCCGCGTCCGCGTAGATCTCGGCGGCCGCCCGCCCGATGCCGCTCGAGGCTCCGGTGACCACGACGACGTCGTCGTGCATCGAGAACAGCTCGAGGATCCGGTCGGTCCCGGTGGCGGGGCGTGAGCCCTGGTCAGTGGTGGTCATGAGAGGCCTTTCTCGTCGGTGGTGGTGGTTGGCGGGGTTCACATGGACGGGGTGAAGTCGTCCGCGTTGCCACGGTCGATCAGCTCGCCCTCGACCTCCACGAAGTTCTCCTGCGGCAGGGTGCCGTCGGCGCGGTAGGCCTCGATGTCCTCCACCACGCGGTCCACCACGGAGAACCAGTCCTGGTGCACGGAGGCGTAGAACGGCCCGTCCTTCTTGATCTCCTCGACGGCCACGCCGAGGGCGTCCACCCCGGTGACGTAGATGTCGTCCCGGCCGGCCTCGCTGATGGCCTGCGCGGCGCCGAGGGCGGCGTGGTCCCAGCCGACCCAGACGCCGTCCAGGCCCTCCGGGTTGGCCTGGAGGAAGTCGGTGACGAACTTCAGGGCCTCCTCCTGGGAGGTGGCCGGGTTCAGTGCCTGCTTCATCTCGCCGCCGGCGATGTTGGCGCCGGCCTCCTCGAGCATGTCCATGGCCAGGTTGCTGCGGGTCATGATCCCGATGTGCGGGTCATGGCCGATGACCATGACGTCCTTGCCCTGCAGACCGCCCATGGCCTCGTCCAGGGCGCCCACCGTGAGTTCGGCGAGCTGGTCCTGGTCGAAGGTCACGTCCTCCACGAAGTCCTCGTTGGGCTCCACGCCGCCGTCGATCGAGAAGATCGGGATCTCGGCGCCCTCGGCGGCGTTGACGAGCGGGGCGATCTGCCGGGGGTCGGGGAACCCGGCCAGGATGACGTCCGCCCCCTGGGTGATGGCGGACTGCATGTCCGAGTTGATCTTGTCGTAGTCGAAATCGCTGGTGTACAGGGTGACGTCCCAGCCCTTGGCCTTGCCCTCCTCGACGAACTTGTCGAGGGTCAGCTTGCCGCCCGGGGTGCCGTAGCCGGCGGTGAAGGCGGCGACCTTGAAGACGCCGTCGTCAGCGGCGCCGCCGGTGCCGGCAGCGGCGTTGGGGTCGTCGGAGCATCCGGTCAGCGCCAGCAGGCCGGCGGCGAGGAGTCCTGCAGTGATCGTCAGTCGGGTACGCATGGTGTTCTCCGTGGGGATGGGGCCGCGCGGGGGCGGCCGGTGAGGGGTGGGGATGGGGATGGGGAGGGGCCCGGTCAGGCGTTCTTGGACTTCAGCGAGGACATGAGCACCGCGGCGATGATGATGATGCCGGTGAGGACCTGCTGGATGTAGGTGTTGACGCCCACGATGTTCAGGCCGTTCTGCAGGACGCCGATGATGCCGACGCCCACGAGGGTGCCGCCGATGTTGGCCTGCCCGGACTTCAGCAGGGTCATGCCGAGGAAGGCCGCCGCGACCGCGAGCATCATGTAGTCGTTGGCGCTGGTGGAGCTGGCGCTGGAGAGCCGGCTGACCAGGATGATGCCGCCCAGGGCCGAGGCGAAACCGGCGACGGTGAAGGCCAGCAGGACGTTGAGGCGGACGTTCACGCCGGACAGCCTGGCCACCTCGGAGTTGCCGCCCACGGCGTACCAGCGCCGGCCCACCGTGGTGTACCGGAGGATGACCCAGATGACGGCGGCCACGATCAGGGCGAAGAACACGGGCATCGGGATGCCGGCGAGACGGGTCTGGCCGATCCAGTTGAAGGACTCGGGCATGCCGTACAGCGTGGTGCCGTCCGTGACGATGAACGCCAGCCCGCCCACCGTGGTCATCGTGGCCAGCGTCGCCACGATCGCCGAGATCCCCAGGTAGGCGACGAGGATCCCGTTGACGATGCCGACCAGGGTCCCGACGAGGACGCCCACGACGATCGCCATGGAGACGGGCATCCCGTTGATCATCAGTGCGGACGCCGTGGCGCCCGCGAGCGTGGCCGTGGTACCCACGGACAGGTCGAAGTGGCCGGTGACCATCACGACCGTCTGGGCCGCGGCGATGATCGTCAGGATGGCCACCTGGGCGAGGATGTTCGTCATGTTCCCGAAGCTCAGGAACGCGGCGGGGCGCAGGATGCCGAAGACGACGATGAGCGCGACCAGGGCGATGATCGTCCCGCCCTGCCACAGCATCTGGGACATCTGCGTCTTGTCCTGCGGGACCTCGACGGCGGGGACGGTGTCAGTGGTCTGGGCCATCTCAGGCCTTCCTTCCATAGCAATAGGAGAGGAGGAGTTCCTCGTCGGCGCCCGCTGCGGGCACCTCTCCGGAGACCCGCCCCTCGTGCATGATGAGGATCCGGTCGGACAGCCCGATGAGTTCGGGCAGTTCGGAGCTCACCGCGATGATGGTGGTGCCGGCCGCCGCGAGGGCGCGGATGAGCCGGTAGATCTCCGCCTTGGTCCCCACGTCGATGCCTCGCGTGGGTTCGTCCAGGAGCAGGACCCTCGGATGGCGGGCCAGCATCTTGGCCAGGACGACCTTCTGCTGGTTCCCGCCGGAGAGCAGGCCGACCTGCTGGCGCGGACCGCGGGTCTTGATGCGCAGGTCGGCGATGCCCTCGCGGGCCAGCTTGGCGATGCCGCTGGCGGAGACCCACCCGGCGTTGCTGACCCGGGAGAGGTTCGCGATGGCGATGTTGTCCTGGATCGTGGCCCCCAGCGAGACGCCCTGGCTGCGCCGTTCCTCCGGCACCAGGGCGATGCCGTGCTCCAGGGCCCGGCCCACGCCCCGCGAACCGGCAAGCTCCCGGCCCTCCACGGCGATGGTTCCTTCCGTGCGCCTCTGGTCTCCGGCGAGCAACCGCATCAGCTCGCTGCGGCCGGAGCCGGCCAGCCCGCCGATGCCGAGCACCTCACCCGCGTGGGCCGAGAAGGACAGGTCCTTCACCTTGTTCCCGTGCAGCCCGGTCACCTCGAGGACCACGCGGTCCGTGGCCGTGCCCCGCTCGGGGAACAGGTCCTCGGCCGAGCGGCCGACCATGGTGGAGATGACCTCGTCGATCGTCATCTCCGCCACGTCCCTGGTCACGATGGTCTGACCGTTGCGCATGATGGTCACGCGGTCGCAGAGCTCGAAGACCTCCTCGAGGCGGTGGGAGACGTAGACGATCCCGACGCCGTCCGCGCGCAGGGCGCGGAGTACGGCGAAGAGGTCCCTGATCTCGGTGTCCGTCAGGGCGGCGGTCGGCTCGTCGAGGATCAGCACGCGGGCGTCCGCGGCCAGGGCCCGGGCCACCGAGACCATGGTCTGCTGCACCGGGGAGAGCCGCCCGGCCAGCCGGCGCAACGGGATGTGCCCCTGGTTGAGGCGGTCCAACTGCCGGCGGGCCTCCCGGTAGAGCCGGTTCCAGCTGATGAGGCCGCCGGAGCTCGGGGTCCGTTCGCCCAGCAGGATGTTCTCGGCGACGCTGATGGTCGGCACGATCGAGGTCTCCTGGTACAGGGCGACCACGCCGGAGTGGTGGGCGTCCCGGACCCCGGAGAACCGGACCTCCTCACCGGCGGACTCGATCCGGCCGTCGTCGGGCTGGTGCACCCCGGTCAGGACCTTGATCAGCGTGGACTTGCCGGCCCCGTTCTCGCCGAGCAGGGCGTGGATCTCCCCGGGCCGGACCTCCAGGCGGGCCTCCGTGAGCGCGGCGACGCCCTCGAAGTGCTTGGAGATCCCCTCCGCGCGCAGGGCCAGTCGCTCCGCCTGGGGGACGACGGGGTCTGCCGTGGCGGTGCTCATCGGCCCTCCACCTGGTCGTCGGAGGGGTCGGCGAGGTCGTTGCAGCGGATGACGACCTTCGGGTACCGGCCGCTCAGGTGCACCTGGAAGGCCTCGGCGGCCTGCTCGAGATCGATCACGGACTCCAGGAAGGGGTCCAGGTCCAGTTCGTCCAGCAGGCGCACGGCCCGGGGGAACGTGTACGGGGAGACGAACACCCCGGTCAGGGTGAGCTCCTTGCGGTACAGGTGGTCGGAGAGGTTCAGGGGCAGCTCGTAGTCCTCGGGGTACATGGCCCCGTAGACCACCGTCCCGCCCGGTGCGGCGATGTCCAGGAGCCCGGCCACCGCGTGGCGGGAGCCCGAGGCGTCGATCACGACGTCGAAACCCGCCCCCGCGGTGATCTCCCGGGCGCGCTCGGGGAGGGACTCGGCGGTCGGGTCGACCACGTGGCGCGCCCCGAAGCGCCCGGCGAGCTCGCGCCGCTCGGCGATCGGCTCGATCATCGTCAGCGAGGTGGCCCCGTAGCGGTGCATCAGCTGCAGCGCCAGCTGGCCGATCGGCCCGCCCCCGCAGATCGCCACGCGGTCCCCCGGGCGGATCCGGGTCTTGTCCGCGATCCGCACGGCCACCGACGTCGGCTCCAGCAGGCAGCCCTTCAGCAGCGAGACCCCGTCCGGCAGCCGGTAGACCTGGGACTCGTGCCAGACGACCGATCGGGCCATGCCCGGGCGGTTGTACTCGCCGAGGTTCTTGCAGAACTGCTGGCGTCCGTCCTGGCAGGGCGGGCAGGTCCCGCAGAACCGGATGAAGTTGCCGGACACCCGGTCCCCCACGGCCAGGTCCGTGCGGCGCACCGCGGAACCGATCTCGGCGATGACGCCGGAGATCTCGTGGCCCAGTCCGATCGGCACCTCGGTGCCGAAGAACCCCTCGGCCAGGTGGGGGTCCGAACCGCAGATCGCCGCGTAGGCGACGGTGATGCGCACGTCCTCCGGGCCGACCTCGTCCGCGGGGAAGGCGACGACGCCGATCTCCCCGCGCCGGCCGGCGTCGGGATCCCGCAGGCTGCCGATCCTCGTGACGGCGACCGTCTCCACCTCCCGCGGCGCGGTGGCCGCCCCGGCGGCGGCGGTCATGCTCGAGGTGGTGGTCATGACGCCCCGCCCTTCGCGCCGGCGACCGCGAGGGCCGCGTCCACCGTGGCCGTCAGGCCGTAGCCGTGCTTGTCCCGCAGCTCGGTGTCCTCACCGAAGCCGGCGAACACCTGCGGGATGCCGAGCCGCCGGAAGCCCTCGAGCCGGACACCGCGGTCCACGAGGACGTCGGAGATCCGCGAGGCCAGGCCGCCGTAGGCCAGGTGGTCCTCGACCACCACGAACCGGCCCGTCTCCTCTGCGCAGCGCAGGACGAGGTCCTCGTCGATCGGCTTGAGGGTGAACATGTCCACCACGCGGGCGTCGAGCCCGTGCTCGGCGGCGAGGACCTCGGCCGCCTCCAGGGCCTGGGACACGGTCTCACCGTGGGCGAAGATCGTCAGGTCGCCACCCTCCCGGGCCGTGATGCCCTTGCCGATCTCGATCCGCACGCTGCCGGGCTCGTAGACCACCTTGTCCTTCTTGCCGACGGCGAGGCGGATGTACAGGGGGCCGGTCATGTCCATGGACTGGCGCAGCACCTCGCCGACCATGAGCGGGTCGCCGATGGAGGTGACGGTCATGTTCACCAGGGAGGTCATCAGGCCCAGGTCCTCCACGGCGTAGTGCGTGGAGCCGCCGTTGCCGACGAGGCCGCCGTGCGTGCCGACGATCTTCACCGGCAGGTTGGGATAGCAGATGTCCGAGCGCACCTGTTCGAGGGCGCGCATGCTCAGGAACGGGAGCATGCCGGAGACCACGGGGATGTTGCCCTCCGCGGCCAGGCCCGCCGCGATGCCGACGCAGGCCTGCTCGGACAGCCCGACGTCCACGAACCGGTCCGGGTAGGTGTCCCGGAACTCCACGAGGGTGGCCCCGATGTCCGGGGTGAGCACCCACAGGTTGTCATGGTCCTGCCCGAGCTCCTTGAGCGTCTGGCCGATGACCGTGCGCGAGGAGAGCAGGTCCCCGAAGGTGAACGAGGTTATCTGTTCGGTGGTGGCCGCCATGGTCATGCCGCCTTTCGTCCGTCGGCCAGCGAGGCCAGGGCCCGCTGCAGGTCCTTGTCGTTGAGCGAGCCGGCATGCCAGGCCAGGTTCCGCTCCATGAAGTCCACGCCCTTGCCCTTGACGGTCTCGCAGATGACCACCGTGGGGGTGTCCGAGTCCGGGTCCGGGAGGGCGTCGAAGGCCTCGACCAGTGCGCCCATGTCATGCCCGTCGACCTCGATCACGTTCCAGCCGAAGGCCCGCCACTTGTCCGGGTACGGCTCGAGCCTCACGCGCTCCTCGGAGAAGCTGGTCATCAGCTGGCGGTTGCGGTCGATGAAGGCCACGAGGTTGCCCAGGTCGTTGCTGCGCGCGGCCAGGGCGGCCTCCCACACGGACCCCTCCCCGGTCTCGCCGTCCCCCATCAGGGTGAAGACCCGGTGCGCCATGGCGTTGCGCCGCCCGTGCAGGGCCATCCCGGTGGCCAGCGGCAGGCCGTGGCCCAGGGAGCCGGTGGAGACCTCCACCCCCGGCAGCTGCACCTTGCAGGGGTGCATGCCGTAGGCGGAGTCGAGCCGGCCGTAGGTCCGGACGATCTCCTCGTAGTCGAAGAAGCCGCGGATGGCCATGGCGATGTACATGCAGACGGCGGCATGGCCCTTGCTCAGCACGAACCGGTCGCGCTCCGGGTTCCGCAGGTCCTGCGGGTCGACGTGCATGCCGTACTGGAACAACAACGTGAATATGTCCGCCGAGGAAAGGTCTCCTCCGATGTGGACGGCACCGTCGTATTCTCCGCAGAGAAGAAGCAATTTCTCCCGCAGCTCATACGCCTTGTCTTCGAGTTCGGTGACGCTGAGAGCAGGACGAGTGATCGTCTGTGGCATTTGATCCCCCAAGGGAATTCGATATTCCAGCGACATCGCTGAAACGTGATTTATGTCACCGAGGAGACTACGGGTCGCACACTTCGGAGACAAGGGGCAATTCACTCAATTCTGCGCAATCTCTTCGACAGCGCTCCGACCTGCGGGTTCACACGCTTCTTCACGAGCGCCTCCGCCGAGCGCGCCACTCCCGGCCGTGCGCCCTTGACGTGACCCAGCTCACCTTGGTTCACTATCGAGAGAGTGATTTAGCCGCTGCCTGCGCACACCGCTCCGCCGGGACGTTGTCTCATGAGGAATCCCGGTTCTGATCAGTAACTATTCGTTTATCGCCAGTCCCCCTGCCTATTCCTGTCCCGAAAGAGGCGCCATGACCGACACCAGCACCAGCCCTCATCCCGCGGCATCGACCGAGGCCCCGGTCCGCACCCCGCTGTTCTACGGCGGCCGGGAGCATCCGGCGGAGCGCACGCTGACGATCACCAACCCGGCCCGTCCGTCCGAGGTGGTCGGCGAGGCCGCCGCCGCCACCCGGGAGCAGGCCCTGGAGGCCGTGGCCGCGGCGAAGGCCGCCTTCCCGGCCTGGGCCGGTCTCTCCGCCGAAGAACGCGCGGCACACCTGGCCGGGGCCGCGGACGCGATCATGCAGGACTCCGAGACCGAGGCCGCGATCCTGTCCGCCGAGAACGGCAAGGTCGTCGGCGAGTCCACCTTCGACCTGATGGGACTGGTCCAGCGCACCGAGCTCGCCTGCGGCCTGGTCGAGGAGGTCGACGCCGTCGAGACCCTGCCCGGCCCGCCCACCGAGGTGCTCGTCTCCCACAAGCCCATGGGCGTGGTGACCATCATCGTCCCGTTCAACTGGCCCATCGCCATCCTCGGCGCCTCGCTGCCCTACGCCCTGATGGCCGGGAACACCGTGGTGGTCAAGCCGCCGCCCTCCTGCCCGCTGGCCACCACCCGCGCCGTGCAGCGCATGGCCGAGCGGTTGCCGGCCGGGGTGCTCAACGTGGTCACCGGCGAGGACGCCGAGATCGGCGAGGCCCTGGTCTCCAACGAGGACGTGGCCAAGGTCTGCTTCACCGGCTCCGTGCGCGGCGGCAAGCGCATCATGGCCATGGCCGCCGAGTCCCTGACCAATGTCACCCTGGAGCTGGGCGGCAACGACGCGGTGCTGATCCTGCCCGACGCCGAGTTCACCGAGCAGGGCCTGGACCTGCTGTTCATGGGGATCTTCGGCACCACGGGCCAGGTGTGCATGAACGCCAAGCGCATCTACGTCCACTCCTCCAAGCGGGACGAGTTGGTCGCCGAGCTCACCCGGCGCCTGGAGCAGGTGCAGATCGGGCCGGCCTCGGACCCGGCCACCACCATGGGCCCGTTCCACCAGAGGGCCCAGCTGCAGTTCGTCACCGAGCTGGTCCAGGAGGCCAAGGACGCCGGCGCCGACGTCCGTGAGTTCGGGCAGCTGCCCGGGGGCGACTGGGCGGAGGGCAACTTCATGCCCCCCTCGCTCGTCCTGGACCCGGACCCCTCCCTGCGCGTGGTCACCGAGGAGCAGTTCGGCCCGACCATCCCGATCATCACCTTCGAGGACGTCGAGGACGGCATCCGGATGGTCAACGACACGCAGTACGGCCTGTGCAACTCGGTGTGGACCGCGGACGAGCAGACCGCCCGCGAGGTGGGGTCCCGGTTGCAGGCCGGCTACGTCTTCCACAACACCCACGGGCCGGCCCTGCTGGACCAGCGCGCCCCCTTCGGCGGCATCAAGCAGTCCGGCATCGGCCGCGAGATGGGCACCATCGGACTCCGCAACTTCCAGGAACCGCACGCCCTCGGGCTCCTCAAGGCCGGCGGCCCTGCCCCGGACGCGGACGAGGCCCCGCCGGCCGCCTGAGGCCAGAGGCCCTACGGCACACACGTGCGGCGCCGGTCATCACCCCTCGCCGGGGGCAGTGGCCGGCGCCGCCGTGTGTGCCAGAGCAGCGAAACGTACCCGGAGCGTTCTCTCGGCTTCCCGATGAAGCCTCTGTCATCGCTGAGAGGACATCGCACCTTGCGCACCCGCCCGGACCAGTCCTCTCAGTGATGACGGATGGGTACACGATGCCGTACCGCGTCCGGGCCTCGGGGTGCTCATGACCAGGTGCCCGCATCCGGGGCTCAGGCGGGAACCGGTGCGGTGGCGTGTTCCTTCCAGGCGGCCCGGAGGCTGAATCCCTCGGCCAGGGCCTGCTCACGGGTGATCGTGATGCCCCGGGCGAGGATCTTGCGGGCCGCGAGGTGGTCACCGGGCATGTTCACCGACTCCACCGCGGCCAGGATCCCGTCCCGGAAACAGAACACCGAGAACGTCGCGGCCTCGGGGTCCCCGACCACCAGGGTCTCGTCGTCCGGGCGGACGATGTTGGCCATCTGCAGCCGGAACGGCCCCTGGGTGGACCAGAACCACGGCAGTTCGGTGTACGGGCTCTCCTCGCCGAGGATGACCCGGGCCACGTGCCGGGCCTGGTCGGTGGCGTTCTGCACCGACTCCAGCCTGAACGGGCTCCCGGCCTGCACGCAGGGGAAGTTCGCACAGTCCCCGATCGCGTACGCATCCCGGTCCCGGGTGCGCAGGTGTGCATCGACCACGATCCCGTTGTCGGTCTCCAGCCCGGCCGCCGCCGCCAGCCCGTCGTTGGGCTGGACCCCGACGCCGGCCACCACCAGGTCGGCCGGGTACCGGTCCCCCGTGGTCGAGACGGCGACGGCCACCCGGCCATCGCCCCCGGCCTCGAAGGACTCGATGCCCTCCCCCAGCCGCAGGTCGATACCCAGGCCCCGGTGCGCGCCGGCGAACCAGTCCCCGAGCACGGGGGTGAGCGCCCGGCCCATCGGACGCGGGGCGAACTCCAGGACGGTGACGTGACAGCCGCGCTCCAGGGCCGCCGTCGCGAACTCCAGGCCGATGAACCCGGCGCCGATCACCACGACGTCCCGCGCGGCGCCCAGGGCTGCCCCCAGGGCCTGGGCATCGGCCACGGTGCGCAGCCCGTGAATCCCCGGCAGCTCAACGCCCGGCGTGGTCAACTGACGGTTGCGGGCACCGGTGGCGAACACCAGGGACTGGTAGCGCAGCTCGGTGCCGTCCGCCATGTGCACGGTCTTGGTCACCCGGTCCACGGCCGTGGCGGTGACCCCGGCGAGCAGGGTGATCCCCCGCTCCGCGCAGAACCCCGGGCCACGCAGCGGCAACGGCTCCGCCGGCGTACCCTCCGGGCGGGGCTTGAGGTAGTCCTTGGACAGCGGCGGCCGCTGATAGGGCAGTCCCGGCTCCTCCGCCACGATCGTCACCGAGCCTTCGAACCCCTCGTCCCGCAGCGACGCCGCGGCCTGCAGGCCGGCCTGGCCACCGCCGATGATGACCACACCGGGGGTGTCCGCAGCGGTGTCGACCCGGGGGGCGGTCGAGGAGGTCTCGTTCACGTGTCCGTTCAGCGTCTCGGTCACGGCTCAGACCTGCTCGTCAGGAACGTCGACCTCAATACACTCCAGGCCAGGGGTGCCGACCTCGATCTGGCACCCCAGCCGGCTACGCCGGGCATCGCGCTCGGCGGCCGTGACCTCGAGCATCTCCTCCTCGTCCTCCCCGATCTCCGGGAGCGCGTCCACGTAGTCCTCGTGGACGTAGACGTGACAGGTGGCGCACATCGCCTGGCCGCCGCACTCCCCCACGATCCCGGGCACATCGTTCCTCAAGGCCGCCTGCATGATGCGGGCCGGCTTCTCCAGCTCGATGACCTGGGTCTGGCCGTCGGCCTGGTGATACGTGATGGTGGGCATGCCGCCTCCTGGAGTGCGCGGACCCGTCCGGGCAGTGCACGGGCGGCCGCGGGGATTGATGGGCCTTTCGCTCCATCGTCCGCTGGACAGCACATCGCGACAACAGGAAAGATCAGGGAATCATCATCGGTTGAGTCGATAAAGGATGACCGTGCCCCTCCCCTTCACCCTGCGACAGCTCGAGGTCTTCGACGCCGTCGTCCGCGCCGGTTCGCTGTCCGCGGCCGCACGGGAGCTGACGACGGCCCAGTCGTCGGTGTCCGCCGCCGTCGACGAGCTCGAGCGGCAGATCGGCCAGCACCTGCTGGTCCGCCGCAGGGCCCACGGCGTGTGGCCGACGGCGGCCGGGCGTCAACTGCATCGTGAGGCCCGCGCCATCCTGCGGGCGGCAGACGAGGCCGGCCGCGTCCTGCAGGAGAGGGACGGCCACCTGCGCGGTCCCCTCACCGTGGGCATCTACCAGACCCTGGCGCCCTACATCCTGCCGACGATCCTGGGGGACTTCGCGGCGGAACATCCCGGTGTGGAGCTGTCCTTCGAGGAGGTGCGACACGCAGACCTCCTGGCGGGCCTGACGGCGGGGACCATCGACGTGGGTTTCACCTACCTTCTGGAGACACCCGAGGGCATCAGCCACCAACCGGTGCTCACCCGGCCCACCCATGTCCTGCTCCCGGCAGGGCACCGGTTGGCGGGCCGGCAGGAACTGACGAAGGCCGACATCGCCGAGGAACCGCTGATCCTGCTCGGCGATGCCCCGAGCATGCTCAACACCCGGCGCGTCCTGGAACTGACGGAGAACGACCCGAGGATCGCCTGGGTGACCTCGTCCCTGCCGCTGACCCGGGCACTGGTCGGCAAGGGGCTCGGTATCTCCGTCCTCGTCCAACCCGACGCCTCACCGTGGACCGTGGACGGTCACGAGGTCGTGGAGATCCCCCTCGTCGACGCGGAACGGGTCACGGTGTACATGACCTGGCTCGCCCCGGCGGAACGCCGCCGCCCGCCACGCCGCGTCACCGAACTGGTGAACTTCCTGCACGCCTCCCTCGAGCCCCGCATCCAGGCGATCGCCACCCGGCGTGAGGCCGCGACGACGCTCCTGCGAGCGGACGCGGCTCCCACGGAGCCCGAAGACGTTGCCTGACGGAGTGAGCCGTGCAACACTGAGTTGCAATTGCAACTTGAAGTGATCGCCCGGCTGAAAGAGAAGACCCATGACCGCCATCGCGGGAGGCACCCCGACCCTGGACGTGGACCCGTTCTCCGTCGCCTCGCTGAAGGACCCCTTCCCCGTGGAGGACGTCATTCGGGAGGCCGGCCCCCTGGTGTGGCTGGAGTCCCACGGCGTCTGGGCCACGGGACGGGCCGAACTGGTGCAGGAGATCTTCGAGAACCACGAGGTCTTCATCTCCTCCCACGGCACCGGGCTGACCAATACCGCGCGGGAACAGAACTGGCGTACCGCGAGCGCGATCCTGGAACAGGACCGGCCCCAGCACACCGTGACCCGCAAGGTCATGAACTCCGTGCTGTCCCTGAAGGTGGTGAAGCAGCTCCAGGAGGAGTTCCAGGCCGCCGCCTTCGACGTGGTGGACGAGGTCTGCAGCCGCGGTGAGTTCGATGCCGTCACGGACCTGGCAGAGGCGTACCCCCTCCGGGTGCTGCCGGACGCCGTCGGGCTGGCACCGGAGGGGCGGCAGCACCTGCTGACGTACGCCAACCTCAACTTCCAGGCCATGGGACCGAAGGATGCCCTGTACGAGGAGGCCGTGGCCCAGGCCAGCGAGGCGAAGGAGTACGTCGACTGGCAGATGCGCCGGGAGAACATCGACGAGTCCAGGCTCGCCGGCAGGATCTTCGCCGCCGCCGACGCGGGCACGATCACCGAGGAGTCGGCCGGGCTGCTGGTCCGCACCTTCCTGTCCGCGGGGCTGGACACCACGATGCTCGGGATCGGCAACGCCCTGCTGGCCCTGTCCCGCACCCCGGCGGCGTGGGAGGCCTTCTCGGCGGACCCGTCGAAGGCTCGCGCAGTCTTCGAGGAGACCCTGCGCTATCACGCCCCCAGCCCCTACATCGGTCGCACGGTGGGCATCCGCACGGAGCTCGGCGGCGTGGTGCTCGAGCCGGAGCAGAAGGTCATCAACTGCGTCAGCGCGGCCAACCGGGATCCCCGCGCGTGGGACCGGCCCACCGAGTTCGACATCACCCGGGACGTCCGGGGCCACGCGGCCTTCGGATACGGGATCCACGCGTGCGTGGGCCAGATGATGGCCCGGATGGAGGCCGAGAGCCTGCTGAGGGCCTTCGCCACACGAGTCCGGTCCTTCGAGCTCACCGGTGAACCGGTGCCGAAGGTCAACCACTGGCTGCGCGGTTACACCTCTCTCCCGATGCGCGCGACGCTGAGGTGACCCGCACCCACCGGACTCCATAGACGGGTCCGGTGGGCGGTCATGAGGGACGCGCGGAGGGCTCCACGTCCACCGTCGCGTCCACCGTCGCGGCGGCCTGCGCCGCGGCCGCCAGCCAGAGGTGCACGGCCCAGGCGCCCGGGTCCACGTGTCCCCTGACCCGGTCCCCCGCATAACTGGACCGACCCATCCGCGGCGCCATGTCCGCCGTCGCCTCGGCCCCGGACCGGGCAGCCTCCGCGGACGCCCGGAGCGCCGTCGCCAGCGGCTGGTCGGCGGCATCGGCCAGGGCCCCGGCCGCCGGCGCCAGGGCATCCAGCATGGTCCGGTCCCCGGGCCTCGCCCCACCGAGGTCCTGGATCCCCTCCAGCCCCCGGGTCAGCGCCCGGGCCCAGTCCCCGGCCTGCGGTTCCTCGATGCCGTGCAGCGCCTCGGAGGCTTTGAGCAGGAAGACCGCGTACAGGGGTCCCGACGTGCCCCCGATGCTCCTGCGGGCCAGTGCTGAGATCCGGCGCAACAATCGGTCCGGACGGGCCGGCAGGGCCGCGCCCTCCTCACGCACCGTCCGGGCGCCACGCTCGAGGCTATGGCCGAGGTCGCCGTCGCCCACCTGCTGGTCCATGGCGGTCAGTTCGGGTTCCGCACGCTCGAGCGCCTCCAGGACCGCCTCCAGGATGAAGCGCCCCGGACCGGACAGCTCCGCCCCCTCGCGGGCCGCGGACTCCGCCACCGGTGCCGCGAGGTTCGGGGACGGGTTGATCTCGCCCGATCCCGTGGGCCAGGCAGCGGTCCGGACGGGTGCGTCCAGGTACCCCAGCAGGTCCTCGTCCACGGCCACCACGGACAGCGAGACCCCGGGCATCTCCATGGCAGTGAGGAACGCCCCGGACCAGGCCCTGGCCACGGTGACGCCCCGGGCCTGGAGCCAGGACAGTGCGGCGTCGGTGACCACGGACACCTCCATGGCCGAGCTGCCGCCCAGGTTGTTGACCAGCAGGGCCACGGGCTGCCCCTCGGCCGCCCGCCCGGCGGCCAGGCAGGCCGTCAGCAGGCGGTCCACGGTTTCCGAGGCGGAGGACACCCCGGACCGCTCCACGCCCTGCTCACCGTGGATGCCGAGGCCCCACTCGACCTCCTCCCCGCCGAGCTCGAAACTGGGCGTGCCGGCTGCCGGGACCGTACACGAACCGAGGGCCACGCCCATGGTGGCGAGGCCCCCAGAGGCCCTCTGCGCGGCGTCGGCCACGGCGTCCAGGCCCAGTCCCGCCGCGGCGGCCGCCCCGGCGACCTTGTGCACGAGGACCGTGCCGGCGATCCCGCGGTGACCCGCATGGTCCACCGACTCGCCCAGTGCCACGTCGTCGGCCACGACCACCATCCGGACGTCGATGCCGTCGGCACGGGCGATCTCCGCCGCCAGACCGAAGTTCAACCGGTCCCCGGTGTAGTTCTTGACCACGAGCAGGACCCCGGCGCCGGAATCCACGGCGCGGATTCCCACGAGGACGTCGTCCACCGAAGGTGACGTGAACACCTCGCCGGACACGGCCCCGGTGAGCATGCCGGGACCCACGAACCCGGCGTGGGCCGGTTCGTGACCCGCCCCGCCGCCGGAGAGGACCGCCACGGTCCCACGCCCGGCAGCCCCCGCGTCCACCACGGTCCGGGTGCCCTCCAGGAGGCGCAGGTGCGGGTTCAACCGCACCAGCCCGGACAGCGACTCGACGACGACGGAGCGCGGATTGTTGATGAGCTTCTTCATGGTGCCCTTCGGTCTGGAACGGTTCTCACTGGTGGTTGGATGGGCCACATGCCCTCCGAACCGATTCGCACCCCTCTCGATCACACGATCGACCGGGAGACGTTCACCCCGGCCTACCTGTCCCTGGTGGACAACGCCCACGTCTGGGGTGGATCCCGCATCTACAACGAGCGCTTCGGTGTCACCTCCCCGGACTTCGCCATCCTGTCCACCCTGTCCAACCGCCCGGGGTGCCAGGCGGTGGACGTCTCGGAACAGGTCGCCCTGGACAAGTCGGTGGTCAGCCGTCGGCTCCAGCGCCTGAGGGACAAGGACCTCATCTGCTGGGAGCAGGATGGCCCCCGCCGCCGCCTGTACCTGACCGCCAAGGGCGCGGAGGTCCATGACGCGGTCCTGCCCGTCGCACTCGAGCGGGCCGACCTGATGGTCCACGGGTTCACCACCGAGGAACGGGCACAACTGCAGTCGTTCCTGCGCCGGATGTACGAGAACATCCCGCTCATGAACAACCCGCCGTCGCTGCACGGTTCCTGAACTGCGCCTCCTTCCCTGAACAGGCTTCCTCGTCGCCCCCGCAGCCAAGGCCCGCGGAGCCGACGTCACGGTGAGGGGTACTTGTCGAATCGTATGTGAGGTGCGACACTCGTTGCAATTGCAACTCAAGTTGTGACGCCCATTGCTGTGACCCTGAAGGCAGGTAGCCATGAAGAGAACCCACGTCGCGCTCGCCACGGTGGCCGCGTCCATGCTGTTGCTCACCGGCTGCGGTTCCGGCAGCCCCTCCGGGGCAGCGACGTCCTCCAGCGCCGCGGCCGGGGCGGACGCTCCTACCGCCTCCCAGGCCGGCTCATCGGACACCCCCGACGGCGACCTGCAGACCGTCCACGTGGCCGCCGTCCCCGTGGTCGACGTGGCGGCCATCTATCTGGGCGAGGAGAAGGGCTTCTTCGCCGAGAAGGGGATGACGATCGACATCCAGTTCACCCCGGGCAGCTCGGTCTCCATCCCGGCCCTGCTGCAGGATCAGTACGACGTCGTCTACACCGGCAGCGTCAATGCCTTCCAGGCCCGGGAGAAGGGCCTGCCCGTCATCGCCGTCGCCGAGGGCGGGCGGACCACGGGTGAGCCCGGAGCAGACCACGGGGGCATCGTCGTCCCCGAGGACTCCACGATCGAGGACGCCGGGGACCTGGAGGGCAGGTCCGTGGCGGTGAACGCCGTGAAGGGCCTGCACGAGGCGGCCATCAGGCAGTCCGTCAAGAAGGCTGGTGGCGACCCGGACACGGTGAACTTCCTGGAGCTCCCGCTGCCGGACATGCAACCGGCCATGGAACGCGGCGACGTGGACGCCATCTCGACCTCGGAGCCCTTCCTCGGCAACGCCAAGGATGCCGGCCACCGATTGATCGCCGACCCGTACATCGACGTGGACCCCGAGTTCGTGACGGCGGTCTACCTCACCTCGGAGCAGAAGTGGGCGGAGGACCCCCAGTTCGTCAAGGATTTCGTTGAGGTCGTCAAGAGATCCCAGGAGTACGCCACCGAGAACCCGGAGGAGTTCCGCACCGAGCTGTCCAACTTCACGGAGATCGATCCGGCCACGGCGAAGACGATGATCCTGACGAAGTTCGGCTGGGGTTTCCCGGACCAGGCCATGGAACGCGGCGCCCAGGCCACCGAGGAGGCCGGGATCATCGCCGATGCGGACAAGGGCCTGGAGGGACTCGTGGTGGACGTGCAGGAGTAGGCCCCACCTGGTCGAAGCCATGGAACTGCACGAGCTCGTCGAAGGAGAACCAGCCCTGTTGGTAGAGCGTGGTCAACGCCGGGACGAGGTCCTGCGAGGTGCCCGAACGGCCATCGCGTACCTTGGCCTGTTGTGACCCCTCCCCTTCCGCGCTCCGCACCGCAGCCCGTCCCGGCGGACCACGACGCCGGCCCCCGCCCCATCCGGCCGCCGGCCGGCGTCGCCCTGGCCTCCTTCACCTCCAGCTTCGACCGCTTCGCGGTCTCCCCGCTGCTGGTCGTGCTCGCCACGGACCTGGGCGCCTCCCTCGCCCAGGCCCTGGCGGTGGCCGGCGTCTACTTCCTGGCCTACGGGTTCACGCAACCGGTGTGGGGCACCCTGTCCGACCGGTTCGGCCGGATGCGGTTGATGCGCGTGGCGCTGCTCGGCGCCGCGGTCACCGGGATCCTCTCGGCCCTGGCGCCGAACCTCGCCCTGCTGATCGTGGCCCGCGCCCTGACCGGGGTCTTCTTCGGCGGGATCATCCCCACCGCCATCACGTACATCGGGGACACCGTCCCCGGCCCGCACCGGCACGGCGCGCTGGCGGACAACATGTCCGCGGTCGCCGTCGGCACCGCGCTGGCCACCGCCGCGGCCGGCTTCATCGGCGAGACCGTGGGCTGGCGGCTGATGTTCGCGATCCCGCCCGTGCTCGCCCTGTTCTGCCTGCTCGCCCTGCGCGGCCGGCCCGACCCCGGCCTCGCGGAACCCACCGGGCTGTGGCGCGCGATCACCACGGCGCTGTCCGACCGGTGGATGCTGCTGATCATGGTCCTGGTGTTCACCGAGGGCGCCGTGGTGCTCGGCATCCTCACCCTGCTCGCCCCCGCCCTGCAGGACCAGGGCCTGGACGCGACCACCGCCGGACTGGCCGTGGCCAGCTACGGCCTGTCCACCCTGGTCTCGAGCCGGCTCGTCCGCCCGTTGGCCCGGCGCCTGTCCCGGCCGGTGATCATGGCCCTCGGCGGGGCGGGGCTGGTGGCCGGGTACGCCGCCGTCGCCGTCCACGTCTCGGTGGGCACTGTGGTGGCCGCCGCGCTGCTGCTCGGCTGGACGTGGGCGCTGCTGCACACCTCCCTGCAGGCCTGGGCCACCGAGGTGCTGCCCGCCCTGCGCGGCACCGCCGTCGCGTTGTTCGCCGCCTCCCTGTTCGCCGGCAGCGCCGTGGGCACCCTGGCCGCCGGTCCCTTCGCGGACGCGGGCCAGTGGTCCGGGCTGTTCGGCGTCACCGCTTCCGTCGCCGCGGTGCTCGTGGTGGCCGCCGTGGCCGGGCGGCGAGCGCACCTGCGCTCGCCCTGAGGCCTTCCGGCCCGTCCGCGGCGGTCGGTACGCTCCTCGGACGCGGAGCGCACGTCAAAAGCGCGCGGGGACGGAGGAGACCATAACCGGGACCACCGACACGGCCGGGACCGCCGCACCCCTCGAGGAGTTCCTGCAACGGCTCGTCGAGGACGGAACGGTGCCCGGGGCCCTCCTCGTCGTCAGCGGCGCCGGCACATCCTGGGAGGGCTCCACGGTGGTGTGCGCCGGATCCATGGCCGAGGACGGCCCACCCATGCGCCCGGATGCGCTCATGCGCATCCAGTCCATGACCAAGCCCCTCACCGCCGCGGCGACCCTCATCGCGGTGCAGGAGGGCGAGCTCTCCCTGGAGGACCCCGTCCTGCGGTGGCTGCCCGAACTGGCCGAGCGCACGGTGCTGCGGGCCCACGATGCCGAGCTGTCCGACGTCGTGCCCGCGGACCGCGAGATCACCGTGCGGGACCTGCTGGTCAACGGCGGCGGTTACGGCATGGAGATGACGGACTCTCCCCTGGCCCGGCGCATGGTGGACCTGGGGGTCTCCGCCAGCCCGGACCAGACGGTGGACGTGGGCGCCGACGAATGGCTGCGGTGCCTGGCCACCCTGCCGCTGGCGCACCAGCCCGGGGAGGGCTTCCGCTACCACCACGGCTTCAGCGTGCTCGGCATCCTGCTGCAGCGGATGGCCGGCGTGGCACTCCAGGACCACCTGGACCGCGTGCTCTTCTCACCCCTGGGGATGGAGGACACCTCCCTGTGGGTGCCGCCGGAGAAGGCCTCCCGCCTGCCGGCCGCCTTCCGCCGCGTGGACGGGGAGCTGCGGGAGACCGAACCGCTCGGCGGGGGTTTCTACGTGGGCGAGCCGGCCTTCGACACCGCCCACGGCGAGCTCGTCTCCACGGCCCGGGACTACCTGCGGTTCGCGCGCATGCTCGCCGACGGTGGACGGCATGCGGGACACCGGTTCCTGGACGCCGCGCTCGTGGCCGAGATGACCCGCGACCAGGTGGCCCCGCAGGCCAAGACCCCCGAGAGCATGATCACCGGGTTCTGGGACACGACCGGGTGGGGATACGGCATCTCCGTGGAGACCTCCGGGGACCATCCCGGGCGCCTGGGCTGGTCCGGCGGCCAGGGCACGACCTTCCTCATCGATCCGGACGGCACGATCGTCATCTTCCTCAGCCAGGTCGAGGCAGACGCGAGGATGGGCGCCGTGTTCCAGGCGGTGCACGGACTGGCGGCGGGTCCGGGACTGCCACACTGAGCGCATGAACACCGCCACGATCGTCGGCGCGGGCATCGCCGGACTGGCCACCGCCACCGCCCTGCACCACGCCGGGTGGCACGTCACCGTCCTGGAACGCGAACGGTCCCTCTCCACGGCCGGGACCCAGCTGGGCATCTGGCCCGGCGCCTGGCGCACCCTGGTCTCCCTCGGCGTCGCCGAGCGGCTGGCCCCGGCGGCCGGCAGCGGCCCGGCGGGCCCCGGCGTCGGGACCTCCGGCGAGGCGACCGACGGGATCTCCAGCGGCGTCTCCGGCGGCCGGATCCTGCGTCCCGACGGCACCGTCCTGGCCCAGGTCAGTCTCCGCGGCCGGGGCCCCGGCCTGCACCTGGTCCCGCGGATGACCCTCCTCGAGGCACTGCTCGCCGGGCTGCCCAAGGGCACCGTGCGCTTCTCCACCCCCGTGGGCCCTGACGCCCCCGCCCCGCCGGCGGACGTCGTCGTGGGCGCGGACGGGATCAACAGCGCCGTGCGCGCCGCGGCGTTCCCGGCAGCCCGCGTGTCCGACGCCGGCCTGGTCGCCTTCCGCGGCGTGGCTCCGGTGCCCAGCGGGGGCGCCGACGAGACGTGGGGTGCGGAACTGCTGTTCGGGACCAGCCCGTTCCCCGGCGGCGGCACCAACTGGTACGCGTGCCTGCCGCTGGAGCGGGCCGGCTCCCGGGCCCAGGACCCGCTGACCGTGCTGCGCCGGGAGTTCGCCGGCTGGCACGCCGGCGTGCAACGGGTGCTCGACGCCGTCTCCCCCGCGTCGATCGACCGCCGCCGGCTGAAGTGGTCGCAACCGATGCCCTCCTACGTCTCGGCCGGCACGGTGCTGGTGGGCGACGCCGCGCACGCGATGCTGCCGCACCTGGGCCGCGGGGGTGGGGAGGCGCTGACCGACGGACTGGTGCTGGCCGAGTCCCTGGTGGACGCCCAGACCGTCGCCGAGGGCCTGCGCCGCTATGACACCGCCCGGCGCGCACCGACCCAGCGGATCGTGCGGGCCTCGGCACTGATGGCCCGGGTCAGCAACCGGACCCGCCACACCGGGGCCCGGGACCTGGCCGTGCGGGCGTTGGGCACCCTGGTGACGCTGCGCGGCTGAGCCCTGTCCCGCGTGGCGTGCGTCCCTGGGTTCGGTGACGCCTCCCCTGTTGCGAGAGCGCCCGGAGCGGGACACTGGAGGCGTCCCTGTGCCCTGCGGACGAAAGAGGCCGATGTTTCCCGCGCTCGTGGTCCTTCTGCTGATCCTGTTCGTCGCCGTGGGCGCCTCGCTGCTGACGTGGTCGAGCATGCGCGACGTCCGGGAGGAGAGGGCCGCGATCGAGCGGCGCGGCCAGCTGGACCGGCGTGAACGCACCCTGGCCGCCGTCGCCCTCTACGAGCAGGCCGATCGCATGGAGGCGGAGGCCAGGGCCCTGGAGGAGGCCGGGTTCAGCGCGGCCCGGCAGGCCCTGGACAGCGCCGCCGAGATGCGGGCCCTGGCCCGGCGCCTGGAACCGGGTCCCGAGGACTGACGGCCGAACGCCCCCGGGGGCGTCCCGGGGGCGTTCGGTCTCCGCCGGCCGTCGCGGGCCGTCGTGCGGGCTCAGCGCATCGGGGTGGGTTCCCGCGTGGCCTGCTCCTTCAGGAAGGCCTCCCGGTGCTCCTTCTCCAGCATGACCTTGGCGTCGTGCTCGGCGCGCAGCTCGCCGTGCTTGGGGTTGCGGCGCAGGACGAGGTACCCGATGCCCAGGGCGATGAACCATATAGGCGTGAAGAGCAGCGCGGCCAGGGTGTCCGGCTGGGTGGTCAGGGCCCAGATCACGAAGCCGAAGAACGCCAGCACCACGAAGGGCATGAACGATGCCCCCGGCATCTTGAACGAGCTCGCCTGGTGCAGGTGGGGGCGGCGGAACCGGTACACGATGTAGCTGACCATGATGATGGACCACACGAACATGAAGCACAGCGCGGAGATCGTCGTGACCAGGGTGAAGGCCTCCGACACGCCGGCTCCGGCATAGAGCAGGACCACGCCCCCGAGCAGGAACACGCAGGAGAACAGCAGGGCGTTGCGCGGCACGTGCCGCTTGGAGAGCCGGCCGAACTGCCGGGGTGCCTCGCCGGTCTGCGCCAGGCCGTAGACCATGCGGGACGTGGAGTAGATGCCGGCGTTGGCCGAGGAGGCGGCGGAGGTCAGCACGATGAAGTTCACCACGCCGGCGGCACCGGCCAGTCCGGCCAGGGCGAACATGGCCACGAAGGGAGACTCGTCGGCGCTGTAGGTGGTCCAGGGCCGGACGGCCATGAAGATGATCAGCGCGCCGACGTAGAACAGCAGGATGCGGATCGGGATGGAGTTGATCGCCCGGGGCAGGTTCTTCTCCGGGTCCTTGGTCTCGGCGGCCGCGGTCCCCACGAGCTCGATGCCGACGAAGGCGAAGACGGCGATCTGGAACCCGGCGACGAAGCCCA
>NZ_DAOMPX010000026.1:0-2725 GCF_035445025.1 Citricoccus sp.
AGACCACTTCGAAGAGACCGACGGTCAGGGCAAGGAACAGCAACGGGACCCAGTCCACCGGACGTGGCAGGGCGTAACCCCACAGCGTGAGCAGGAACTGCACGGCCGCCAGGACGAGTCCCAGGATGAGCGCCTGACGCAGGTTGTCCCGGCGGAACCCGAGCTCGGCCAACGCCCTGCGCCGGATCCAGGTCGTGTACACGACCGGTCCCACCACGCCCAGCAGCATCCCGGCCGCGAAGCACAGGAACAGGCCCAGGGTGTTCTGCTGGGTGAACACGCGGAACGCCAGCCAGAACAGCGCCACGACCCCGGTGTACAGCGCTGCCACCACGGCGAGGTCGGGCCAGTCCACGCGCATCGCCAGCCGGGGCCTGTCCCCCGGGACGACCAGCACCAGGATGAGGGCGAGCGCCGGGATGGTGATCCCGTACAGCAGTTCGTTGCCGGCACCCAGCAACAGCAGGGCACCGACGAGGAAGAGCGGCCACGCCATCCGCCGCACGGCCTGGAGGTCCATCTCTACCGCCTAGAACACGCCTGGCCCCGGGGACCAGGGAAGGTGTTGACAGGCACAGTGTGCGCGCGGTCCCTGCGGCGTTCAATGCCGCGAGCACGGGACACCAGGGCCAGTTCCCCGGACCCGGCACGGCCCTACGCTCAGGCGCGTTCCGACGCCGGCTCCGTCATCCAGCCCATCGACCGGCTGATGGCCTTCTGCCAACCGGACAGGAGTCCTTCGCGGTGCGAGGCGTCCATCCTCGGCTCCCAGCGGCCGCCCTCGCGCCAGAGTCCGGCCAGTTCCTCCAGGCCCGACCACACGCCGGCGGCGAGTCCCGCGGCATGGGCGGCCCCGACCGCCGTCGTCTCCACCTGTTCCGGACGCACCACCGGGACGCCCAGGATGTCGGCCTGGAACTGCATCAGGTCGTCGTTGACGGTCATGCCACCGTCCACCCGCAGTTCCTCAGGACGCTGGCCGGTGTCCGCCACCACCGCCTCCAGCACGTCCCGCGACTGGTAGGCGGTCGCCTCCAGGGCCGCTCGGGCCAGGTGGCCCGCCGTGGCATAGCCGGTCAGTCCGGCGATCAGCCCGCGGGCGTCGGGGCGCCAGTACGGGGCGTAGAGACCGGAGAACGCGGGTACGAAGTAGACGCCCCCGTTGTCCTCCACGGTGCCCGCGAGCGCCTCGACCTCGGCCGAGGTGCGGATGAGGCCGAGGTTGTCCCGCAGCCACTGCACGAGTGAACCGGCCACGGCCACGGAACCCTCCAGCGCGTAGGCGGCCGGCGCGTCCTCCACCTGGTAGGCGACCGTGGTGACGAGTCCGTGGGAGGAGGGTTCCGCCGTCGTGCCGGTGTTCTGCAGCATGAAGCATCCCGTGCCGTAGGTATTCTTGACGTCCCCGCGGTCGAAGGCCGCCTGGCCGAAGGTCGCCGCCTGCTGGTCGCCGAGGATGCCGCAGACGGGGACGCCGTTCAGTGGTTCGGCCCCCACGATGGTGCCGAACTCTCCCACGGACGGGTGGATCCGGGGCAGCATCGAGGCGGCCAGGTCCGGGTCGATGCCGAAGACCGACGCGAGGTCCTCGTCCCAGTCGAGGGTGTCCAGGTCCATGAGCAGGGTGCGCGAGGCGTTGGTGACGTCCGTGGCGTGGACTCCACCGTCCGTGCCGCCGGTGAGGTTCCACAGCAGCCAGCTGTCGATGGTGCCGGCGCGCAGGCGGCCGTTGCGGGCCAGGTCGGCGGCCTTGGGGACGTTCTCCAGCATCCAGGCGATCTTGCCCGCGGCGAAGTAGGAGGCCAGGGGCAGTCCGGTGCGGGCGCGGACCGCGTCCTCGTGTCCGTCGGAGCGGAGCCGAGCCATGAGGGCGTCGGTGCGCACGTCCTGCCAGACCAGGGCCCGGTGGACGGGCCGGCCGGTGACCGCGTCCCACAGGACGGTCGTCTCGCGCTGGTTCGTGATCCCGACGGCGGCGATGTCCCCCGGGCGCATCCGGGCGCGGGTCAGTGCCAGGCCGCTCAGCTCCCGGGTGTTCTCCCAGATCTCCACCGGGTCGTGCTCCACCCAGCCCGGGCGCGGGAAGTGCTGACGGTGCTCGCGCTGGGCGCTGGCGATGATGGAGCCGGACTGGTCCATCACCACGACGCGGGTGGAGGTGGTGCCCTGGTCGATGCTGATCACGGCGCTGGGAGGCATGGCGGCAGGATACCGGCTGTGGACAGGGCGGACAGCGGATGGGGCGGCTGTGTTTGAATGTCGGGTGTGGCCTGGGACACGGGATGACTAGGCTCTTTGAACTGCTGTGGGGATGGCAGGCCGGGGCGTGCGAGCGCGGCTCCGGTGGCTGGCCTCGTGGCCTGACGGGGGGTTCCTCCATGACTGAACCTGTGAGCACGTTGCTGATGAGTCGCCGGACCGCGCGGGCGGGTGCTGCGGTGGCGGTACTGGCCCTGGCGCTGACCGCTTGCGGCGGTGGGGCCGACGATCCGGACACCGGCGCTCCGGCGAGCACGGCCTCGGCGTCGAGCGAGGCCTCACCGGAACCGAGTGCATCCGAGGACGCGAAGGACTCAGCAGCGCCCTCGAGGTCCTCGACGGCGTCCCAGGACGCGGCGGACGGTGAGTTCGTCCCGGCCTCCTCCGACGGGCCCGCCCAGAACGTGCCGGTACCCCAGATGCCGACTGCCGCCAAGGAGCAGACACAGGAAGGCCTGGAGGCCGC
>NZ_DAOMPX010000026.1:2825-40957 GCF_035445025.1 Citricoccus sp.
CGTCGGACCCGGTCATCAGTGATCCAGCAGAGGCCGAGCCGGAGGCTCCACCGATGCCCGTCGTGACGCTCGCTGACTTCCGGCGTCTGGACATCGCCCCCTCGAAGATCGAGTCGGACTCCGGAGGGTTCGGGCTGATCCGGGCCAACACCAACTTCTATGCCACCGAGGAGTCACAGACCCTCAACACCACCATGCTGGGCCAGCAGGTCGCCATCCAGGCGATCCCGGTGCAGTGGACGTTCACCTACGGCGACGGCAGTGCCCCGCTGGTCAGTACCACCCCGGGAGGGCCGCAGCGCGAGTTCAACCAGGAGACCACCACGTCCCACGCCTACCAGCAGACCGGTACCTTCCCGGTCACCGTGGCCACCGCCTACCGGGGACAGTTCTCCGTCAACGGTGGCCCCTGGATCGCCATTCCCGGCACCGCCAGTGTGCCCAGCACCCCGGTGGAAGCCGACATCTGGCGATCCGAGGCCAAGAACGTCGCCGAGGACTGCCACCAGAACCCCGACGGTTGGGCGTGCGCCAACCCCTTCATCGAAGACTGACCTGCCGCCCCACGACGGGGTCGGTGCATCAGGCGATGGGCCCATCGACCACGTTGCTAGCGCAGGGCGCCGACTGCCTGGAGGTCGCCCTCGGGTCGTCCCGCCGCTGCCCGACCGGCGTCCTCAGATCCCGAGCCCACGCGGCCGTCGGTCCGAAGGACGTCAGAGGAGACATCATGGCCGAGCCCCTCCCGGGGCCGTGGTTCCCGATGGCGCAGGTACATCACGAGCATGAAGGCCGAAGTCAGAAGGTAGAAGCCGTGCAGGGCCCAGATGGGACCGGTCGGCAGGCTGAACACGTAGACGGAGTGCACGACGTTGCCGAGATTCGCCAGCAAGAGGTTTCCCAGGCTGTACGACGCCAGGTCCCGGGTCCGCACGGCCTTGATCAGCATCGGCAGCACGCTGCCGACGAAGACGATGGAGGAGATCACTCCCGCCAGTACCGCCAAGTCGAAGTCCATGGTCCTCGTCGCTCTCCAGATCGGCTGATGCTTCCGGAACCAACGCTAGGAGTCCGCCTCGGGCGGTGGATCGGGCGAATCCCCCATCTTCATCGGCCGAGGATGGGGAGTTTGACCTAGTCCGCCGTTCACCGTCTGACCACGACGGATCGGTAGGCTGACCGTGTGAACACCGAGCGGACCCCAGGCGGCAGGCGCCCACTGCCCATCCGGTGGAGGGATCGCCTCCTCGTCCCTCCGGCCCCGCGCGACACCGCGGTGATCACCGGCCACCGGGCTAGGACCCCGGAACGGCGGATCGTCGAGGTGCCGGACCCCGTCTCTGGCCGTGCCACCCCGATCGCCGTCTGGCACTACGCGACGGCACCCCGCCAGAGCGCAGAAGGACCCACCACACCGGTGGTCATGATCCACGGGTTCCGAGGCGATCACCATGGGCTGACGCTGCTCGCCGACTGCCTCCCGGAGATGGAGTTCTACCTCCCCGAGCTGCCCGGGTTCGGGCACTCCCCCGCTTTCCCGGACGCCGAGCACACCGTCGCGCACTACGCCACGGCCGTGGGCGCTGCGGTGCACGCGCTGGGCCTGGTCCCGATACCCGACGCAGGGCGCCCGGCCACGGCACCGGAGGCGGCGGCCAGGCCCGTGCTGCTCGGCCATTCCTTCGGGTCCGTGGTCGCCGCTCACCTCGCCGCGGAGCAGCCGTCGCGGTGGAGCGAGCTCATCCTCGTCAATCCGATCTGCGAGCCGGCCCTGTCCGCCGACGGCACCCGCTCAGAACGGACGCTGGCGCGTCTGGCCCAGGGCTACTACGCGGCCTCCGCGGCCCTGCCCGAGTCGTTGGGCATGGCCCTGCTGTCCTCCCCGGTGGTCGTCTGGTTCACGGGAACGGTGATGGCCAAGACGAAGGACCGTCATACGCTCGCGTACCTCCACGACCAGCATCAGAGGTACTTCTCCGCGTTCGACCACCGCCGCGTGCTGGTGGAGTCGTATCGCGCGTCGATCAGGGGAACGGCCCTGGACGTCGCCGATCGCTTGGCGTTGCCCGTCCTCCTCGTGGCGGGCGCCCAGGACGAGCTGGGCTCCGTGGCGGGCCAGGAACACCTGGCCCGTCGGATCCGCGAGGTCTCTCCCCGGGTCAGCCTGGAGGTGTTCGACGGCGTCGGGCACCTCATCCACTATGAACGGGCCCCGGAGACGGCCGGGGTGATCCGGGACTTCCTGCGGACCGACTGATCACCACCGCGCGGGATGGACTACGGCAGGTCCACCGGGTCGATCCGCAACCGCACCGGCTCGGTCAACCGCCGGGCGCTGGCCGCCGCCCGTGCGGCGCGCAACGACTCGACGACCCGCCGAGCTGCGGAATAGGGGAAGAAGAGCAGTGCCCGGTGCCGGACCGGACCGGTAGATCCGTCCGCGTGCCCGAATCCTGCGTCGTCGCCCACCGGGACCGGTCCCACCCAGGGCAGGGGGGACGGCCCACCGAGGGGGCCCACGAGGTCCATGAACGCGGCCACGGCGTCGGCGGGTCCGGACACCTCGGCCATCCGCACGGCCGGCGGCAGCCCGAGCTCACGGCGCTCGGCCAGTTGGCGGGAGGCGTACCCGGCGGCGTCCATGCGCACCAGGGCTCCCACCACGTCCTCCTGCGACGCGGTGACCACGGCCACGCCCCCGTCCTGGCGCGGCCGGACCAGGGCGGCCGCCGCGAACCACCGCGACAGCACCTGCCCCGGGGTGCGCAGCCCCTCGCGTTGGAGCTGGTTGTCACCGTCGAGCAGCAGCGCCGCCGCATAACCGCCCTCGGCCACGGGTTCTGCACCGATGGTGGCGACCACCAGCGCCGGGGTGCCGTCCACGGTCGAGAGGATGTGGTCCCCCGAGGAGGACAAGATCGGCGTGTCCGGGAAGGCCCGTCCGAGCTCGTCGGCGGTCCGGTCCACGCCCCGGGAGCCGGCCCGCAGGCGGTGGCTGCCGCACTCGGGGCACTCGTACTGTCGCTCCCGCCGCCCACACCACCGGCACGCGGTCTCGTTCCGGGCGGAGGCCGTCCGGTCCGGGTATCCCAGCGGGCCCGTGCAGTGCCGGCAGCGAGCCGGTGTCCCGCAGTCCTGACAGCTCAGGGCGGGAATGAACCCGCTGCGGCCGACCTGCACGAGCACGGGGCCGGGCTTCCCGTGCCGGCCCTCCAGTCCCTCCCGCGCGGCCTTCCAGGCGGCCTGCGGCAGTCGTGCGCGCGCCAGCACCGGATCGCGCTCCGACTCCCAGGAGTCCGCGGTGGCCACGACCCGCGGGGTCGCGGCGTGCACCGTCTGGCGGTCCACGCCCAGCTCCCCCAGCCACCCGGACTCGACCAGCCGCTGGACCTCGGGGGTGCGCGACGTGGAGGCCAGTAACAGTCCGGCCCCGGCCATCTCGGAGCGCAGCAGGGCCACCTCCCGGACGTGCTGGTACGGCGCCCGCGGTTCGGAGTGCAGGGCGTCGTCGTCGTTCCAGACGGCCACCAGGCCGAGGTCCGGCACGGGTGCCCAGATCGCGGACCGCGTGCCCACCGCGATCCGCCGCTGACCCCGCCGCAACTGCAGGAAGGCCCGGTAGCGAGGGGTGGGTCCGTCGTCGGCGGTCAGCCGCGCGTACGCGCCGGCGCCCACGCGGCGGTCCAGTGCCCGGCAGAGCCGGTCCAGGTCGCGCTGGTCCGGGACCACCACGACGGCGGCCCGGCCGGCCTCGGCGGTCCGCGCGGCCGCGTCGGTCAGCAGGGTGGCGGAGTCCCAGCTGCCGTGGGCGCTCGGCACGGTCACCGCCGCGCGGGGCCCCTCTCCCGCGGTGACCTGCCGGAAGAACGAGGTGGCGCCGTCCAGACGGGTCCAGTCGAAGCGGCTGCCGGCATCGGGCCGGAACCCGGGCTCGGCGGCAGCCGGCACGGTCGAGACGGGGTCCGGGGCGGGGTCCGGGGCGGGTGCCTCGGCAACCGGTCCGACGGGCGATCCGGCCTCCGGTCCGCTGCCGGCGCCGTCCGCACCGGGGGCCTCAGCCGTGGCACCCGGGTGGTCGGGCTCTGCTGTCCCCACGGCCTCCGGGGCCTCGGCCTCGGCGTCCATCTGCTTCTCCACCCGGGCCACGCGGGGTGGCACGGCCACACGGAGGACGTCCGCCACGTTCCCGGCGTACCGCGCGGCGACGGCGCGGGCCAGGTCCAGGACCTCCGGTGCGAGGACCTGCTCGCGGGAGACCACCGCGCGCAGGGGCAGCAGCTTGGCACCGGTCGAGGGCTCGGAACCCCGCGAGACGAGCCAGCCCAGCACGTCCTGGTGGCCGAAGGGCACCCGCACCCGCACCCCCGGGCGGGCCTCGTCGTCGAGCGCATGGGGCACCAGGTAGTCGAACTCCCGGTCCAGGTGGGGAACCCCGGAGTCCAGCAGGACCCGGGCCACGGGGTCGTCCGGCCAGCCCCCGGCGACCTCGGGCAGACCGGTCACCGGGGCGGGCACCGGGATGTGGAAGAGGGGCTCCTCGGTCACCAGCCGACGGCGGCGCGCAGGGCGTCGACGCGGTCCAGCCGCTCCCAGGTGAAGTCCGGGTCCTCACGGCCGAAGTGACCGTGGGCGGCGGTCTTCCGGTAGATCGGCCGCAACAGGTTCAGGTCCCGGATGATGGCCAGCGGACGCAGGTCGAACACCTCGTTGACCGCCTTGATGATGGCGGCCTCGTCGACCTTCGCGGTGCCGAAGGTGTCGACGTACAGGCCCACGGGGCGGGCCTTGCCGATGGCGTAGGCGACCTGGAACTCGGCGCGGTCCGCCAGTCCGGCGGCGACCACGTTCTTGGCCACCCAGCGCATCGCGTAGGCCGCGGAGCGGTCCACCTTGGACGGGTCCTTGCCGGAGAAGGCACCGCCTCCGTGGCGGGCCATGCCGCCGTAGGTGTCCACGATGATCTTGCGCCCGGTCAGGCCGGCATCGCCGACCGGTCCGCCGATGACGAAGGGACCACCGGGGTTGATGATGACCTGCGCCCCGGAGTAGTCGAGGCCGGACTGGTCCAGGACCGGGCGGATGACGAGCCGCTCCACGTCTGCCCTCACCTGCTCCTGCGTGACGTCCGGCAGGTGCTGGGTGGAGACCACCACGGTCTCGATGGTCTTGGGCAGGCCGTCCTCGCCGTAGCCGACGGTGACCTGCGTCTTGCCGTCCGGCAGCAGGTAGGGCATGGGCGACTCGTCCATGGTGCGGACCGTGGTCAGCCGCTCGGAGAGCCGGTGCGCCAGGAAGATCGGGGTCGGCATGTAGGTGGGGGTCTCGTTCGAGGCGTAGCCGAACATGATGCCCTGGTCGCCGGCTCCCTGGAGGTCCACGGCGTCCACGGAGCCGCCGCGGGCCTCGAGGGAGGTGGACACGCCCGCGTGGATGTCCGAGGACTGCTGGCCGATGGAGATGTTCACGCCGCAGCGTGCGCCGTCGAAGCCGTTGGCGGAGGAGTCGTAGCCGATCCCGAGGATGGTCTCGCGCACGATCTGCGGGATCTCCACGTAGGCGGAGGTGTTCACCTCGCCGGCCACCTGCACCAGACCCGTGGTCGTCAGGGTCTCCACGGCCACCTTCGCGGTGGGGTCCTGGGCGATGATCGCGTCCAGGATTGCGTCCGAGATCTGGTCACAGATCTTGTCCGGGTGGCCGCTGGTCACGGACTCGGAGGTGAACAGGCGCAGTCCACCTCCCCCGACGCCCGCGTAGGACTCGAAGCCGGCGGCCTCACGGGGCTGGGCCATGTCTGCGGTGTTGTCTGCGTCAGTCACCCGACCATCCTAGCCACGGACGCGGACACCGGTGGCCGGGCGTCGCCGTCAGCCCCGGAGCAGCCCGGCCAGCTGGTCCACCACGGCGGCCGCGACGTCCGCCTTGGACCCGGCCGCCTCGACCGGGTCGCGGCCGTCGGCGAAGAGCATGGTGACCTCGTTGACGTCCTGGCCGAAGCCGAGGTCCCGGCCGACCTGGTTCACCACGAGCATCTCGCACCCCTTGCGGGCCAGCTTCGCGGCGCCGTGCTCCAGCACGGAGCGCTCGGCGTCACCGGTCTCGGCGCCGAAGCCGACGATGACACCGGGCATGGGCCGGCCCTCGGCCCGCGCCCGGACGGTTCCGGCGAGGATGTCCGGGGTCCGCTCGAGGTGGATCACGGGGCTGGAGCCGTCCTCGGACTTCTTGATCTTGGCGTCCGCGTACTCGGTGGGCCGGAAGTCGGCGACGGCGGCGGCCATGATGAGCGCATCGGCGTCCGCACACTGCTCCATGACCGCGTCGTGCAGCTCCTGGGTGGACTCCACCCGTGTCACGGCGGTGCCGGCGGGCGGTTCCACGGACATGGCGCCGCCGATGAAGCGGACGGTGGCGCCGGCGGCCGCGGCGGCCTGCGCCAGGGCCACGCCCTGCTTGCCGGAGGAGCGGTTCCCGAGGTAGCGGACCGGGTCCAGCGCCTCACGGGTGCCGCCGGCGGTCACGACGACGGTGCGTCCGGCCAGCGGACCGGCCTCCGGGGACTCGGTGGGCCGGGCGAGCCGCTGGGCCTCGGCCCAGATGCGCTCGGGTTCCGGGAAGCGCCCGGGACCGGTGTCCTGGCCGGTGAGACGGCCCGAGTCCGGGTCCATGACGGTGATGCCGCGGGAGCGCAGGGTCGCGACGTTGGCCACGGTCGCCGGGTTCTGCCACATCTCGGTGTGCATGGCCGGGACGACCAGGACCGGGCACGTGGCGGTGAGCAGGACGTTGCCCAGCAGGTCCGGGGCGAGCCCGGCGGCGGCGCGCGCCATGGCGTCCGCGGTGGCCGGTGCCACGACGACCAGCTCGGCCTCGCGGCCCAGCCGGACGTGGTTGACGGTCTCCACGGCCTCGAAGGTGTCCGTGCGCACCGGACGTCCGGAGAGGGCCTCCCACGTGGCCTTGCCCACGAAGCCCAGGGCTGCCGGGGTGGGGACCACGTCCACGGTGTGGCCGGCCTCGGTCATCAGGCGCAGCAGCAGCGCGGACTTGTACGCGGCGATCCCGCCGGTGACTCCCAGGACGATCCTCATCGGGTGATCAGGACTGGTGGTCGGCCTCGTCGTCGGTGCCCTCGGTGGGGGTGCCGTCCAGGTCGGTGCTGATGGCCTCCTCGGCGACCGGGGACCCGTCGGTGGCGATGCCCGGGTCGGTGGTCGCGTCCGCCACCTCGGTGTCGGTCAGGAAGCCCTCGCCGGAGAAGCCGGCGTCGGAGAAGTCGGCGTCCGTGGAACCGGGCAGGTCGAAGGCGCCGAAGTCACCGGACTCCTCGGCAGCGATCTGCTCCTCGGTCATCGGGGTGGCCTCGAGCAGGTCCGACTCGATCTCGCGCAGGGAGATGGAGAGCGGCTTCTCGTTGAGCTTGGTGTCGACCAGCGGGCCGACGTACTCGAACAGGCCCTCGTGGAGCTGCGAGTAGTAGGCATTGATCTGGCGCGCGCGCTTGGCGGCGAAGAGCACCAGGGCGTACTTCGAGTCAACCTTCTCCAGCAGGGTGTCGATGGGCGGGTTGACGATGCCTTCGTACTGTTCGGTCACAGGATCTCCACTGTTGTCTGTCGGTTGTCCGCTGCTGTAGCCGCGGCTCAGTCTGTGTGGCTGCCTCGATCGCGTCTCAGGGGCGGTCGTCCGGGTCCAGTCCCATGATGCGGACCAGCTCCTGGGCGGCCCGTTCCACGGTGTCGTTGACCACGACGGCGTCGAACTCCGGCTCGGCAGCGAGTTCCATTCTAGCCGTTTCCAGCCGACGCCGCTGTTCGGCCGGTGTTTCCGTGCCGCGGCCCACCAGCCGGTGGACCAGTTCCTCCCAGTTCGGCGGGGACAGGAAGACGAACGTGGCCTCCGGCAGCCGCTCGCGTACCTGCCGGGCGCCCTGCAGGTCGATCTCCAGCAGCACGTGCTGACCGTCGGCCAGCGCCCGCTGGACGGTGTCCCGCCGGGTGCCGTAGCGGTTGACCCCGTGGACGACCGCCCACTCGAGCATCTGGTCCTGCTCGACCAGTTCGTCGAAGCGCTCCGGGGAGACGAAGAAGTAGTGCCGGCCGTCCTCCTCCCCCGGCCGCGGGGGCCGGGTGGTGGCGGAGACCGAGAGCCATACCTGTGGATAGTGCTCCCGGATGAACTGGGAGACGGTGCCCTTCCCGACGGCGGTCGGTCCGGCGAGCACGGTGATGCCCGGCCGGTGTCCGGCGGGGGCCGCGCCGTGCTCCGGACGCAGGCTGACCGGTCGGGCACCCGGCACGGGCGGGGGCTCGATGTCTTCCAGCCCGGCGGGCACGCCAGGGCCGGCAGAGCCAGCCGAGCCGACGGATCTGCCGATGGTCGGCTCGGTCACGGGACCTCCTGGTCGGTAGGGGACTACCGGCCAATATAGGCGATCAGCGCCTCACGTTGCCTCCGGCCCAGGCCGCGCAGCCGCCGGTTCGGTGAGATCCCGCACGTCTCCATGATCTTCGCCGCCCGCACCTCACCGACGCCCTGCAGCGTCTGCAGCAGGTCCACGGTGCGCATCCGGCCGATCGCGTCGTCCACGTCGGCCGTCTCGAAGACCGACTGCAGGGTGGTCTTCCCCGCACGGAACGATTCCTTGAGATCCGCGCGAGCGGTCCGTGCCTGCAGCGCCTTGCTCCTGGCGGCTTCCCGTTCTTCGGACGTCAGTTCCTTGAGGGCCATGGTGAACCACCTCGGGCTAGATCCACACGCCACGGCAGTGGTGCCGTGACTTGGAGAAAAGCTACCAACCCCACGCGGCCAGGGGCAGGTCTGGACGCGGTCCCGCGCCGAAACTTTATCCAACGGTGATCGGAGGCCCTTGCGGCCACCGACTACCCTCTGGTAGGTGACGACCCGGTCACGGTGGGCGTGTCGATCCAGATCAGCCCGCCAGCTCGTCCCGCGCGGACTCCAGGGCACCGCGCAGTCCCGCCACCGAGGGCCCCTGCCGCAGGATGGCGCGGCTGGAGGTGGCCAGCACGCCCGGCCACGCCCGGGCGAACCCGTCGCGCATCCCCGCCCCGGAGGCCCCCTGGGCCCCGAAACCCGGCGCCAGCAGGGCGCCGCGCACCCCCGCCAGGTCGATGCCCAGCTCCGCGGCCTGGCCCGCGACGGTCGCCCCGACCACGAGTCCGACCGGGCCGAACGCCGGGCGCGCTCCGGCCGGGCCGCCCTGCGGGCCGGGGGCCCGGGCCAGTTCCCGCGCGTTGTCCCCGGTGGCCGCCTCGGCGATGACCCGGGCGACCGCGCCGTCCGGCCCGGTGGCGTGCTGCACCGAGGCGCCCTCCGGGTTGGACGTCAGGGCCAGGACGAAGACGCCGCGCCCGGTGGCCGCGGCCAGCTCGATGGCCGGGGCCAGCGACCCGTAGCCGAGATACGGGCTGAGCGTGACGGCATCGGCGGCCAGCGCCGAGGAGTCCGAGAGCCAGGCATGGGCGTACCCGGCCATCGTCGAGCCGATGTCACCCCGCTTGGCGTCGGCGATCGTCAGCACGCCCGCCCGGCGGGCGGCGGACAGGAGCCGTTCCAGCACGGCCAGCCCGGCGGAACCGTGCCGTTCGTAGAGGGCGACCTGTGGCTTGAGGGCGGCCACGAGGGGTTGCGCACCGGTTCCCGTGGCGGCCTCCAGTGCCGTCTGGGAGAAGCGCTCCAGGGCCACCGGGGTGTCCGGCAGGTCCCAGTCGGAGAGCAGCTGCGGGTGCGGGTCGATCCCCAGGCACAGCGGCCCGGCGGCGTCCATGGCCTCTGCCAGCCGGGCACCGAAGGATGCCCGGCCGGCAGGGGAGGCCGCGGGGTCGCTCACGCTCCGGTTCCCGCGCGGCCGATCGCGGCGGCCAGCCGCGCGTCGTGCTCCTGCAGGGAGGTGACGTCCCACGCGTACTCGCGCTGGGCCTCGATCGCCTGGATGGCGGCGCCGAACTCGGCCAGCGTGGTGATCATCGGCACGCCGATGGAGGTCGCCGCGGCCCGGATCTCGTAGCCGTCCCCGCGCGAGTCCCCGCCCGAGGGCGTGTTCAGGACCAGGGCGATCTGGCCGGCGCCGAGCAGTTCCAGCACGGTGCCCTCCCCCTCCGCGGAGCCGGCGTCGGCGATCTTGCGGACCACGTCCGCCTGCACGCCGTTGCGCCGCAGCACCTCGGCGGTGCCGCCGGTGGAGACGATCGTGAAACCGAGGTCGATCAGCCGCTTGGCCGGCATGACGATCCCGCGCTTGTCCCGGTTGGCGACCGAGAGGAACACCTTGCCGAAGGTCGGCAACGGGTTGTTGGCGGCGGACTGGCTCTTGGCGAAGGCCGTGTCGAAGTACTTGTCGATGCCCATCACCTCGCCGGTGGACCGCATCTCGGGGCCGAGCAGCGAGTCCACGACGCGGCCCTCGGGGGTCCGGAACCGGGCGAACGGCAGCACGGCCTCCTTGACCGCCACGGGGGCGTCCAGCGGCAGCGAGGAGCCGTCGTGGCTGGCGGGCAGCATGCCGTCGGCGCGCAGCTCGGCGATCGTGCGACCGGTACCGATCAGTGCCGCGGCCTTGGCCAGCTGCACGCCGGTGGCCTTGGACACGAACGGCACGGTGCGGGAGGCCCGCGGGTTCGCCTCGATCACGTAGAGCACGTCCGAGGCCAGCGCGAACTGGATGTTGATCAGTCCGCGCACGCCCACGCCGGCCGCGATGCCGCGGGTGGCCTCGCGGACCCGGTCCAGGGTGTCCGGGCCGAGGTTGATGGGCGGCAGCACGCATGCGGAGTCGCCCGAGTGGATCCCGGCCTCCTCGATGTGCTCCATGATGCCGCCGATGAACAGGTCGGTGCCGTCGTAGAGGGCGTCCACGTCGATCTCGGTCGCGTCCTCCAGGAACCGGTCCACCAGCACCGGGTGGTCCACGGTGATCTCGGTGGCGTTCTCGATGTACCGGGACAGCGAGGGCTCGTCGTAGACGATCTCCATGCCGCGGCCGCCGAGCACGTAGGAGGGGCGCACCAGGACGGGGTAGCCGATCTCGTCCGCCACCTTCTTGGCGTCGGAGAAGGACACCGCGGTCCCGTTCTTGGGGGACACCAGCCCGGCCTCGTCCAGGACCCGGGCGAACTCGCCGCGGTGCTCGGCCAGGTCGATGGCCTCGGGCGAGGTGCCGAGGATCGGCACGCCGGCGTCCGCGAGCTGCTGCGCGAGCTTGAGCGGGGTCTGGCCGCCGAGCTGGACGAACACCCCGAGCACTCCCCCGCTGCGCTCCTCGGCGGCGATGACCTCCAGGACGTCCTCGAGGGTCAGCGGCTCGAAGTACAGCCGGTCGGAGATGTCGTAGTCCGTGGAGACGGTCTCCGGGTTGCAGTTGACCATCACGGTCTCGTGCCCGGCGGCGCGCAGGGCCAGCGTGGCGTGGACGCACGAGTAGTCGAACTCGATGCCCTGGCCGATCCGGTTCGGGCCCGAGCCCAGGATGATGACCGAGGGCTTGTCGTGCGCGGTGACCTCGTCCTCGAGGTCGTAGCTGGAATAGCGGTACGGGGTGTAGGCCTCGAACTCCGCGGCGCAGGTGTCCACCGTCTTGTACACGGGCCGCACGCCGAGGGCGTGGCGGACGCCGCGCACGACCGAGGGGTCCATGTGGCGCAGCTGGCCGATCTGGGCGTCCGAGAACCCGTGGCGCTTGGCCAGCCGCAGGACCGGCTCGCTCAGCTCGGGGGCGGCCGCCACCTCGGCCGCCACCTCGTTGATGAGCACCAGCTGGTCCAGGAACCACGGGTCGATCGCGGTGGCCTCGAAGAGCTGCTCGACGGTGGCGCCGCCCAGCAGGGCCCGCTGCACCTGGGCCAGCCGGTCCGTCGTCGGGACCCTGGACTGCTCGATCAGGGCGGGGACCTCGTCCACGGCCGGGCGCACGAAGGACAGCTCGGCGCCCTTCTGCTCCAGGGAGCGCAGGGCCTTCTGCAGCGCCTCGGTGAAGTTGCGGCCGATGGCCATGGCCTCGCCGACCGACTTCATGGTGGTGGTCAGCGTCGGGTCGGCGGCGGGGAACTTCTCGAACGCGAAGCGCGGGACCTTCACGACCACGTAGTCCAGGACCGGCTCGAAGGACGCCGGGGTCTTCCGGGTGATGTCGTTGGGGATCTCGTCGAGCGTGTAGCCCAGGGAGAGCTTGGTGGCGATCTTGGCGATGGCGAAGCCGGTGGCCTTGGAGGCCAGCGCCGAGGACCGGGACACGCGCGGGTTCATCTCGATGACGACGATCCGCCCGGTGGACGGTTCCACCGCGAACTGGATGTTGCAGCCGCCGGTGTCCACGCCGACCTCGCGGATGACGGCGATCGCGATGTCCCGCATCCGCTGGTACTCGCGGTCCGTCAGGGTCATGGCCGGGGCCACGGTGATGGAGTCGCCGGTGTGCACGCCCACCGGGTCGAAGTTCTCGATGGAGCAGACGACCACGACGTTGTCGTTGCGGTCCCGCATCATCTCCAGCTCGTACTCCTTCCAGCCGAGGATGGACTCCTCGAGCAGGACCTCGGAGGTCGGGCTGTACTGGATGCCGGCACCGGCTATGCGGCGCAGGTCCTCCTCGTCGTAGGCCATGCCGGAACCCAGGCCGCCCATCGTGAACGAGGGGCGGACCACCATCGGGTACCCGAGCGTCTCGGCGGCGGCGAAGGCCTCGTCCATGGAGTGGACGATCACGGAGCGGGCCGACTCCGCGCCGCAGCGCTCCACCACGCCCTTGAACTTCTCGCGGTCCTCGCCGAGCTCGATCGCCTCGATGTTGGCGCCGATGAGCTCCACGCCGTACTTCTCCAGCACGCCGTTGGCGTCCAGGGCGATCGCCGTGTTCAGGGCGGTCTGGCCGCCGAGGGTCGGCAGGATGGCGTCCGGGCGCTCGACGGCGATGATCTTCTCGACCACCTCGGGGGTGATGGGCTCCACGTAGGTGGCGTCGGCCAGCTCGGGGTCGGTCATGATCGTGGCCGGGTTGGAGTTGACCAGCACGACGCGCAGGCCCTCCTCCTTCAGGACGCGGATGGCCTGGGTGCCGGAGTAGTCGAACTCGGCGGCCTGGCCGATGACGATCGGGCCGGAACCGATGACCAGGACGGACTGCAGATCGGTGCGCTTGGGCATCTGGGTTCAGGCTCCTTCAGCGGGATTGGTGGTCTGGGGGGCGCCGGCGGCGGAGTGCTCGGTCATCATGGTGATGAACGCGTCGAACAGGTCGATCGAGTCGTTGGGGCCGGCGGCGGACTCGGGATGGAACTGGACGGAGAAGGCCGGGCGGTCCAGCAGGCGCAGGCCCTCCACGACCTGGTCGTTGAGTGACCAGTGCGAGACCTCCACCCGGCCGTAGGCGGACTCGGGTGCCTGGACGGGCTCCCCGAGGGGTGCGTCCACGGCGAAGCCGTGGTTCTGGGAGGTGATCTCCACCCGGCCGGTGGTCTTGTGCATCACCGGCTGGTTGGGCCCGCGGTGGCCGAAGGGCAGCTTGTAGGTGCCGAAGCCGAGGGCGCGGCCGAAGACCTGGTTGCCGAAGCAGATGCCGAAGAACGGGATCCCGGCGTCCAGGACCTGGCGCAGCAGGGCCACCTGCTCGTCCGCGGTGGCCGGGTCGCCCGGGCCGTTGGACAGGAACACGCCGGCGGGGTCCAGGGCGGTGATGTCCTCGAACGTCGCGGTGGCCGGCAGCACGTGCAGGCGGACGCCGCGGGAGGCCAGGTGGCGCGGGGTGGCTGCCTTGATCCCCAGGTCGATCGCGGCGATCTCGTGCAGGGGCTCGCCCTGCCAGCCGTGGTCGGCGGGCTCCACCACATAGGGGGCGTCCGTGGTGACCTGCTCGGCCAGCCGGGCACCGGCCATCGGCGGCTGGGCCTGGACCTCGGCGACGAGTTCGCCCTCGGGGCGCCGGGCGGCCTCGCCGGAGAAGATCCCGGCCTTCATGGACCCCTCGCTGCGCAGGTGCCGGGTGATCGCCCGGGTGTCCACCCCCTGGATCCCGACGACGCCGCGGGCCACCAGCTCCTCGTCGAGGCTGCGACGGGCACGCCAGTTGGACGGGCGGCGTGCCGCGTCCCGCACCACGTAGCCCGCGGCGAAGATGTCGCGGGACTCCGCGTCCTCGTCGTTCACGCCGGTGTTGCCGATGTGGGGCGCGGTCTGCACGATGATCTGCCGCGCGTAGGAGGGGTCGGTCAGGGTCTCCTGGTAACCGGTCATGCCGGTGGTGAAGACCGCCTCGCCGAGGGTGGTGCCGGTGGCACCGTAGGCCTGGCCGCGGTGGACGGTGCCGTCGCCCAGGACGAGAAGGGCCGGTTCAGGGTTCAACAGGCTCACGGAAGGTACTCCATCTGCTGGTGGGGGTGAGGGGAAGTCGTGGTTCAGGCGGCGGCGCGGTTGCCGCCGTCGTGGTGGGGGACGATGAGCTCGATCGCGGACCGCAGCGGGTCACGGTCTCGGGCGGCCCGGGTGCGGAACCCGGTGGTGACCTCCTGGCCGCCCAGCAGCCAGGTCATGACGATCAGCCCGCCGGACTCGACGAACTTGCCGCTCATGCCGGAGTCCAGGCCGACCTCGAGCAGGTCCGCGGCGGGGATGAGGAAGTTCGCGCTGCCCTCGCGCAGCACGACCACCCCGTCGGGGTGGACCTCGAGCCGGGCGTTGGTGCGCAGGCCCAGCCCGTGCACGGCGATGCGGTCCAGGTAGTCGCGGCCGCGGACGGTGCTGACGTACATCCCCTCCGCGTCCGCCGACGGCGCCGCCTCGAGCAGGTGCGCGGGCACCGGCACCGGGGCGGGGATGTCCTGCTGGCGTCGCTTCCGGTTGCGCCAGCCCCACCACATCAGGACACCGATGGCGATCACCACGATCACCGTCAGGATCCCGATGAGGGTGTACTCGGCGCTGTAGTCGTTCACGTCTGGGAGGGTCCTTCTCTAGTGGGTGCGGGGCGTGGCCAGGGCGCGGTCACGCACCACCGGGTGCCCGTGGTTGAACACGTCGGTGACCTGACCGGGCAGTTCCATGCCGCGGTACGGGCTGTTCCTCGAGCGCGTGGCGTGAGTGGCGGGATCCACCGTGCGGGTGACGTGCGGGTCGTAGACGGTCACGTTGGCCGGGGCCCCGGTCTCGAAGACGCCGGCGGCCGAGATCCGGCCCTGGTCCGTGAGCCGGGCGATCCGCGCCGGCGTCGAGCTCAGGATCCGGGACACGCCCGCCCAATCCATCAGTCCGGTGTCCACGAGGGCGTGCTGGACCACGGGCAGGGCCGTCTCCAGCCCGGTCATCCCCATCGCCGCCACCGTCCACTCGCACTCCTTGGTCTCGGCGGTGTGCGGGGCGTGGTCGGTGCCGATCGTGTCGATCGTCCCGTCCGCCAGGCCCTCGCGCAGGGCCATCACGTCCGCCTCACGGCGCAGCGGCGGGTTCACCTTGAACACCGGGTCGTAGCTGCGCACGGACTCCTCCGTGAGCAGCAGGTGGTGCGGGGTCGCCTCGGCGGTGACGTCGATCCCGCGCTCCTTGGCCCAGCGGATGATCTCCACGGAACCGGCGGTCGAGACGTGGCACACGTGCAGCCGCGAGCCGACGTGCTGGGCCAGCAGCACGTCCCGCGCGATGATGGCCTCCTCGGCGACGGCCGGCCAGCCGGACAGGCCCAGGACCGAGGACAGCTCGCCCTCGTTCATCTGCGCGCCCTCGGTCAGCCGGGGTTCCTGCGCGTGCTGGGCCACGACGCCGTCGAACGCCTTGACGTACTCCAGCGCCCGGCGCATCAGCACCGGGTCGGCGACGCACATCCCGTCGTCGGAGAAGACGCGGACCTCGGCCCGGGAGGCGGCCATGGCACCGAGCTCCGCGAGGCGCTCCCCCGCCAGGCCCACGGTCACGGCGCCCACCGGGTGCACGTCGCACCAGCCGGCCTCCCGGCCCAGCTGCCAGACCTGCTCGACGACACCCGCGGAGTCCGCGACCGGCGTCGAGTTCGCCATGGCGTGCACCGAGGTGAAGCCGCCCATGGCGGCGGCCCGGGTCCCGGTCTCCACCGTCTCGGCGTCCTCCCGGCCCGGTTCGCGCAGGTGGGTGTGCAGGTCGACCAGTCCCGGCAGGACGATCCGCCCGGAGGCGTCGACGGTCTCGAGCGGGCCGTCGCCGGCCTCGGCGCGGGAGCGCGCCTCAGGCCCGACCGCGGCCAGCAGTGCGTCCTCGATGAGGACGTCGGACGTGGTGCCGTCCGGCAGGGTGCCGCCGGAGATCAGGTATCGGGGTGCGGTGGGGCTCACGCTTCAGGCCTCCTGGCGGCGCTGGGGACGAGGTCGGGGGTGCCGGCGGTCTCGGTGCCGGACAGGACGAGGTACAGCACGGCCATGCGCACGGAGACACCGTTGGCGACCTGCTCCAGCGCCGTGTTCCGCACGGAGTCGGCCGCCGCGGCAGAGATCTCCAGCCCGCGGTTCATGGGGCCGGGATGCATGATGACGGCGTCGTCGGCGCCGGCGGACTCGAGCAGGGCGAGCCGGTCGTCGGTCAGCCCCCAGGACCGGGTGTACTCCGCGGCGGAGGGGAAGAAGGCCTCGTGCATGCGCTCGGACTGCACCCGCAGCATCATCACGGCGTCGGGGCCGGCGGCTATGGCCTCGTCCAGGGAGTAGGTCACCTGGCAGGGCCACTGCTCCACGCCCACGGGCATGAGCGTGGGCGGCGCCGCGAGGGTGACCTCGGCCCCCAGGGTGGTGAGCAGCCACAGGTTGGAGCGGGCCACGCGCGAGTGCAGGATGTCTCCCACGATCACGACCTTCATCCCGGACAGGTCGGTCCCGCGCGGGCCGGTGCCGTGGCGGCGGGCCAGGTGACGGCGCAGGGTCAGCGCGTCCAGCAGCGCCTGGGTGGGGTGCTCGTGCGTGCCGTCGCCGGCGTTGACCACCGAGGAGGTGATCCAGCCGGAGCCGGCCAGCTGGGCGGCGGCCCCGGAGCCCCAGTGGCGCATGACGATCGCGTCCGCGCCGATGGCCTCCAGGGTCTGCACCGTGTCCTTGAGGGACTCCCCCTTGGACACGGAGGTGCCCTTCCCGGTGAAGTTGATGACGTCCGCGCTCAACCGCTTGGCGGCCGCCTCGAACGAGATCCGGGTGCGGGTGGAGTCCTCGAGGAAGAGGTTGACCACAGTGCGGCCGCGCAGGGCCGGCAGCTTCTTGACCTCGCGGCCGGAGACGGCGGACATCTCCTCGGCGGTGTCGAGGATGCGCAGCGCGTCGCCCAGCGAGAGGTCCTGGGTGGAGAGCAGGTGCTTCACCGGGCGCCCTCCCCCACGGCCGTGGCGGGGTCGGTGATGTCCATGATCGCGACGGCGTCCTCGGTGACCTCACCGGTGCCCGCGGGACCGTCGATCTCCAGGAGCCGGACCTGGACGCGCTCGGCGGTGGAGGTCGGCAGGTTCTTGCCCACGAAGTCGGCCCGGATGGGCAGCTCGCGGTGGCCACGGTCCACCAGCACCGCCAGCCGCACGGCGGCGGGCCGGCCGACGTCGTTCAGGGCGTCCAGGGCGGCCCGGATGGTGCGCCCGGAGTACAGGACGTCGTCCACGAGGACGACGACGGCGCCGTCGATCCCGGAGGCCGGGAGCCGCGTCGGGGCGGGGGTGCGTGAGGTGGAGCGGCGCAGGTCGTCGCGGTACAGGGTGACGTCGAGCTGGCCCGTGGCGGCGGCGGCGTCGAAGCCGGGCTCGATCCGCTCCAGCTTCGCGGCGATGCGCTCGGCGAGCGGCACGCCCCGGCGGGGGATGCCCAGCACGACGATCCCCTCCGGGCCACGGTTGGCCTCAAGGATCTCGTGGGCGATCCGGGTCAGTGCCCGATCGATGTCCGCAGCGGACAGGACGGTCCTCGCATCGCGGGGTGCAGCCTGCACACATGCCTCCTTCCCCGCCTCACAGGACGGAACTTAAAGGAAACGCAACCCCGGTAGGGGTGTGTCTGGTCCGGCGACAACCCTACCACCGGGACCCGCCGCCACGGGGCCGAGACGGGACGTGACGGACCGGGATGACAGGATGGGAGGCATGTCACAGCAGGTCCACGGCCGCGGGCCGCAACCGCCCGCGCCCAGCCCCTACGCGACCGCGCCCACACCCCGTCAGCTCGAGCGCGGCCGGCGTCGCTCCACCGCCGCCGTGACCGTCCTGCTGGTGCTCACCGCCGCCGTCGCGGTCCTGGTGGCGCGGTTCCTCGCCTCGGCACTGGGTCCGGACACCCTGTTCGTGGTCGGGCTGCTCGCCCTCGTCCCCCTGGCGATCGTGCTGGTCGGGCTGTGGTGGATCGACCGGTGGGATCCGGAACCGCGGGGCTGGCTGGCCTTCGCCCTGCTGTGGGGGGCCGGGGTGTCCGTGTTCGGGACCCTCGTGCTCGGGGAGGTGTTCACGGCCGCCTTCGCCGAATTGTCGGCCCTGGACGCCGGCACCTTCGGCGCGGTGGTCCAGGCCCCGGTCGTGGAGGAGGTCATGAAGGGGGCCGGGCTGATCGTCGTCTTCCTGGCGGCGCGCTCACACTTCGACGGGCCCGTGGACGGGGTCGTCTACGCCGGGCTGGTCGCCGCCGGCTTCGCCTTCACCGAGAACATCCTCTACTTCGGCGCCGCCTACGGCGAGGTGGGATGGGGCCCGGAACTGGCCGTCACGTTCGTGCTGCGGGGGCTGTTCTCGCCCTTCGCCCACGTGCTGTTCACCGTCTGGATCGGGTTCTTCCTGGGTATCGCCGCCCACCGGATGGGTCCCGGGTCCCACGCCGCCCCGGCCCGCTGGGCGGGATGGTTCCTGCTGGGACTGGTCCCGGCCGTCCTCGGGCACGTCCTGTGGAACGGCGGCCTCGCGCTGCTCTTCGACGACTTCTTCTCGTTCTACGTGCTGCTGCAGGTGCCGCTGTTCCTCGCCGCGATCGCGGCCGTGCTGCTGTTGATGCGCGGTGAGCGGCGCCTGGCCCACGAGAAGCTGGCCCACTACGAGCGGACCGGATGGCTGCTGCCCCAGGAGACGGTCATGTTCGGCACCCGGGCGGGCCGGCTCCAGTCCCGGCGCTGGGCCCGCCGTGCCGGCGCCGGTGACCAGCTGGTGCAGCTCGAACGCACGGCCCGCAGGCTGGCCGCCGTGCGGCACCGGCTCGACCGGGGACACGACGTGGAGCGCAATGCCGCCGAGGAGTCCAGGCTGCTGCGGGCCACGGTCCGCCAGCGCCAGGAGCTGCTGGCCGCGGTCGGGTCGGCGGGCGTCAGTCCAGCAGGGTTGGCTTGAGCTGCTGGATGCGGCCGAGCAGCCCGTTGACGAACTCCGGGGAGGCGTCGGTCGAGAGCTCCTTGGCCATGGTGACGGACTCGGCCACGGCCACGCCGTCCGGGACGTCGTCGTTGAACAGCAGCTCCCAGGCGCCGATGCGCAGGATCGAACGGTCCACCGCGGGCATACGGTCCAGGGTCCAGCCCTGGGCGTAGGAGGAGAGGATCTCGTCGATCCGCTCCTGCTCGGCGATCACGCCGTGGATGATCTCGACCGTGTACGGGTTGATCACCTGCTCCGTCGACGTCCGGCGGGAGGTGATTCCCTCATCCGGCGTGGTCCCCCGCTGCTCGGCCTCGAACAGGATCTCCAGGGCGCGCCTGCGGGCGCGGCCTCGTGCACTCACCGGCGGATCAGTCGTTCACGCGGCCGAGGTAGTCACCGGTGCGGGTGTCCACCTTGACCTTGGTGCCCTGGTCCACGAACAGCGGGACCTGGATCTCGTAACCGGTCTCCACCGTGGCCGGCTTGGTGCCGGCGGAGGAACGGTCCCCCTGCAGGCCCGGCTCGGTGTAGGTGATCTCCAGGACCACCGACGGCGGCATGTCCAGGTACAGCGGGGTGCCCTCGTTCATGGCGATGGTCACCTTCTGGTTCTCCAGCATGAAGTGCGCGGCGTCCCCGACGACGGCCGGGGAGACCGTGATCTGGTCGTAGGTGTCCAGGTCCATGAACACGAAGTCCTCGCCGTCCTGGTACAGGTACTCGTAGTCCGAACGGTCCACGGTGGCGGTCTCGACCTTGGCCCCGGCGTTGAAGGTCTTGTCCACGAGCTTGCCCGTGGTGATGTTCTTCATCTTGGTGCGCACGAAGGCGCCGCCCTTGCCCGGCTTCACGTGCTGGAACTCGATCACGTTCCACAGGTGGCCGTCCATCTTCAGGACGGTGCCGTTCTTGATGTCATTGCTGGTTGCCACAGTCTTCTCCGTCTGTTGCCTCGTTCGAAGTCCAGTCGACCATTCTAGGCGATGACCGGAGTCCGGTTATTCGGCGATCTCCTGGTAGGTGGCGAACAGCAGCGAGGCGTCCGGGACGTCGTAGGTCGTCGGGCGGGCGAGGCCGTCCAGCAGGACGAAGCGCAGCTGGTCGCCGCGGTTCTTCTTGTCGCGGCGGATGCCGTCGAGCAGCGTCTCCCAGCGCCCGGCCGCGTACGAGGTGGGCAGGCCCAGGGACTGCAGGATGCTGCGGTGCCGGTCGGCGGTGGCGTCGTCCAGCCGTCCGACGGAGCGGGCGAGCTCGGCCGCGAAGACCATGCCGACGGAGACGGCCGCCCCGTGGCGCCACTGGTAGCGCTCGGCCAGTTCGATCGCGTGGCCCAGGGTGTGCCCGTAGTTGAGCATCTCCCGCAGCCCCGCCTCGCGCAGGTCCTGGGAGACCACCTCGGCCTTGACGCTGATGGAGCGCTCGATCAGCTCCCGCAGCTGGGCCGAGTGGGGGTTCTGGGCCTGCTGCGGCGAGGACTCGATGACGTCCAGGATCGTCGGGTCGGCGATGAACCCGCACTTGACCACCTCGGCGAGCCCGGAGACGAGTTCGTTCGGCGGCAGGGTCAGCAGGGTGTCGAGGTCGGCCAGGACGCCGGCCGGCGGGTGGAACGCGCCGACCAGGTTCTTGCCCTCGGCGGTGTTGATCCCGGTCTTCCCGCCCACGGCGGCGTCCACCATGCCCAGCAGGGTGGTGGGGATGTGCACGACCCGTACGCCGCGCAGCCAGGTGGCGGCCACGAACCCGGCGACGTCGGTCACCGAGCCGCCGCCCACCGCGACGATCGCGTCCGAGCGGGTGAAGTCGTTCTGGCCCAGCACCTGCCAGCAGAACGCGGCGACCTGGATGTGCTTGCCCTCCTCGGCGTCCGGGATCTCCGCGGTCAGGGCGGTGTAGCCGGCCGTCTCCAGGTCCGCCTTGACCACGTCACCGGTGGCCCGCAGCGCGCGCGGGTGGATGACCAGGACGCGGCGCACGCCGGCACCGAGCATCTCCGGCAGCCGGGCCAGCAGCCCCTTGCCCACGACGACGTCGTACCCGCCGGAGGCCGCGGCCCCGGATCCACCCGAGACGGGGATGACGGTGGCGTCATCGGCAGCCGGAGTGGGAGTCCCGGGCGTAGCGGCCTGCGGCACGTTCGGTTCGGTCATGGATGGACAGCTCCTGGGGTGGGGGAAACGGATTCGGCCTCGCGCACGAGGCGGATGATGGTCTGGGCCAGTTCGTCGGCCGACCGGTCGGTGGTGTCCACCGTCCAGTCCGACACCTCACGGTACAGTGCCTCGCGCTCGGACAGGATGCGCCGCCACGTGCGACCGGGGTCACCCGCCAGCACCGGGCGGCCCTCACCGCCGCCGACCCGGCGCAGCGCGACGGCCTCGTCGACCGTCAGGTAGACCACGTGCGACCCGGCCAGCCGGGACCGGGTCAGCGCGCTGAGCACGGCGCCTCCGCCGAGCGAGAGCACGCAGGGCTCGGCGCCGCTGATCGCCTGGCCGATCACGTCCTCCTCGGCCTGTCGGAAGGCCGGCTCGCCGTGGCGTGCGAAGTAGTCCGGGATCGGTCCGTGGGCGGACTCGAAGAGCTCGTCCGCGTCGAGCCGGGCCAGGCCGAGGGAACGGGCCAGGACGGTGCCGACCGTCGACTTCCCGGATCCCATGGGGCCGACCAGCACGATGCGCTGACGGGGGAACCGCTCCGGTGCGCCAGCCGGGACTGGTCCGGGCGTCACTGCAGCGGATCGCCCATCGGCGCCTCGGCAGCGGAGACCCCGGTGGGCTCCGGTGCGGGCAGGGGCTCGAGGGCCGCCACGAAGTTGTCCAGGTTCCGCCGGGTCTCGGCGACCGAGTCCCCGCCGAACTTCTCCAGGACGGCCTGGGCGAGGACGAGGGCGACCATGGCCTCCGCGACGACGCCCGCGGCCGGGACGGCGCAGACGTCCGAGCGCTGGTGATGGGCCCGGGTGTCCTGTCCGGTGGCGGTGTCCACGGTCTTCAGGGCGCGGGGCACGGTGGCGATCGGCTTCATGCCGGCGCGGACGCGGACCACTCCCCCGGTGCTCATGCCGCCCTCGATGCCCCCGGCGCGGTTCGAGGTGCGCAGCGGGTGGCCGTCCTGGCCCCGGATGATCTCGTCATGGGCGGCGGTGCCGCGGCGGGCTGCGGTGGTGAAGCCGTCCCCGACCTCCACGCCCTTGATGGCCTGGATGCCCATGAGGGCGGCGGACAACCGGGAGTCCAGCCGACGGTCCCAGTGGACGTGGCTGCCCAGCCCCACGGGCACACCGTAGGCCAGGACCTCGACGACGCCGCCGAGGGTCTCACCCTCCTTGTGGGCGGCGTCCACCTCGGCCACCATCGCGTCGGAGGTCAGTTGGTCGAAGCAGCGCAACGGGTCGGCGTCCAGCGCCACCACGTCGTCCGGGCCCGGCAGTGCCGAGTCCTCCGGCACCGAGACGGTGCCGACCGCCGTGGTGTGCGAGACGGTCCGGATGCCCAGCTGCGCCAGGAAGGAGCCGGCCACCGTGCCCAGTGCCACGCGGGCGGCGGTCTCGCGGGCCGAGGCCCGCTCGAGCAGCGGGCGGGCCTCGGCGAAGCCGTACTTCTGCATGCCCGCGAGGTCGGCGTGACCGGGCCGCGGGCGGGTGAGGGCGGCGTTGCGCGCCAGGCCCTCCAGCTCCTCGGCGTCCACGGGATCGGCCGACATGACCTTCTCCCACTTGGGCCACTCGGTGTTGCCGATCTCGATCGCCACGGGCGAGCCGAGCGTGGAGCCGTGGCGGACGCCGCCGAGCAGCGTCACCTGGTCCTGCTCGAACTTCATCCGGGCCCCTCGGCCGTAGCCGAGCCGGCGGCGCGCGAGGGCCTCCTGGACCATGGCGGTCGTCAGGGGGATGCCCGCGGGCAGCCCTTCGATGATTCCAACGAGTGCGGGCCCATGTGATTCGCCCGCTGTCAACCAGCGCACCATGGACTTGATTCTCTCACGCACCGCCGGGCGCGCCGGACGGTGTGACGGATCAGGACCCGGCCGGCGGCGCGGGCTCTCGCGCGGGCAGGCCGATCGACGCGGCCATCGCACCGGTGACGGCGGCCCAGTCGGGTTTGGCCGTGCCCGTCCGGACGCGGGCCGTGAAGAGGCGGACCTGCTCGACGGCCTGGTACAGCAGCATCTCCAGCCCGCTGACGACGTCCCCGCCGCGACCGGACCAGGCCGCGGCCAGGGCCGAGGGCCATGGGTCGTAGGCGGCGTCCAGCAGGGGCGGCAGCCCCCGCGTGCCGGCGGGGCCGGCGGCGGCCAGCGCCGCCGCGGTCGGGTCGGCGGCACGGGGCGGCAGCGTGGAGACGACCGCGCGGAACCCGGGCGCCGAGACCGGGAAGTCCGCCAGGGTGCGCACCGCGGCCTCCAGGCCGAAGGCGCGCGCCAGCGTCACCTGCCCCACGGCCCGGTCCGGGTTCCGCACGAAGACCTCGATCCCGTCCAGTCCCAGCTGCGCGGCGGCGGCGATGGCCGCCGCGGCCGTGCCCCCACCGCCCAGGATGCCCATCCGGCCACCCGTGGCACGCCGGTCGAATCCGGCGGCGGCGAGGGACCGGACGATGCCGTCGACATCCGTGTTGTGGCCGGACAACGAGCCGTCGGCCCCACGGACGACCGTGTTGAGCACGCCGAGCCGTTCCACGCGGGGCGAGACCGAGTCCATGAGCCCGACCATCGGGGCCTTCAGGGGCATCGTCACGGACAGGCCGAGCCAGTCCGCCCCCGACGCGGCCGCGTCACCGAGCCCGGCCACGAATCCGGACAGGTGTTCCGGCGTGACGTCGTGGGCCCGGTAGTCGATGTCCAGGCCCAGGACGCGATAGGCCGCCGCGTGCAGGTCCGGGGACTTCGAGTGGGCGATGGGATGCCCGAGCACGCCCGCGTTCCAGCGGTGCACCGGTTCAGCCACAGATCTCCTTGTTCTCGGCACAGTAGTCCCGGTACTCCTGCTGGTACGTCCGGTGGGTGGCGTAGTCCCGGGCGAACTTCGTCTCACCAGTCTCGATGTTCGTGGTCACCCAGTAGTAGAACTCGTTGTCCTCCGGGCTGGACGCGGCATCGATCGCCTCCGTGGACGGCGCGCCGATCGGTCCGGGGGGAAGGCCGCGGTGGACGTAGGTGTTGTACTCGTTCGAGGCGTCCTCCTTCTCCTCCTGGGTGAACTGGAGCTGGCGCTGGCCCAGTCCGTAGATCACGGTCGCGTCGATCTGCAGCTTGCCGTCGGTCTCCGGATTGTCCGGGTGCAGGCGGTTCTCGATGATCCCGGCCACCGTGGCGTAGTCCTTCGGCAGCGCCTCCGCCTCGAGGATCGAGGCGATCGTGAGCGTGCGGAGCTGCTCGGCCTCGTCGGTCACGCCGTCCGCCTCCAGGGTGGCGAAGGTCGGTTCGGTCAGCAGGGTGAGGATCTCGGCCGGTTCTGCCTCGATGTCGAAGCGGTACTCCCCCGGCGCCAGGTAGCCCTCGAGGCTGGGCGCCGTCTCGGGCAGCCCGAACTCCGTGGGATCCTTCGCCGCGGCCTCGAGGTCCTCCACCGGGATGCCCGTGGAGGTGGAGATCGCCTCGAAGGCCTCGTTCAGTCGCATGCCCCGGTTGATGGCCACGTAGTGGACCTGGCCCACGCCCTCCCGCTGCAGGATGGCGGCGGCGTCGGAGGCCTTCATCTGCGACCGCAGCGGGTACTCGCCGGGCTGGATGGAGTTCTCCGACCGGGACTGGTTGACCGCCTCGATGAACGCCTCCCGGCTGGCCACGATGTCCTGGTCCTCCAGTCGCGTGCCGATCGCCAGGGCGCCCTCACCCTGGTTCACGGTGAAGACGACCTCCTCACCGCCGGGGCCGGGATAGTCCTTGGCGGCCGGTGAGGGAAGCAGTCCCCGGACCCCCAGGGACAGGCCGACCAGCAGCAGCACGAACACGCCGAAGGCCGAGACCAGGGCGATGTTGCGCCGGCGGCGGCGCTTGCGCCGGGCCTCCCTCTTGGCCTGCTGGCCGGCGTCCTTGGCGCGGTCCGGGTTGATGGTCACCGTCTGGTACCCCTGCCGGCTGGAGGGCCGGACGATGACGGGGGTCGCCGGCGCGCCGTGGACCTCGCCGCGCTGTTCCGGGTACTGGCGGCGGTCCTCGTCCAGGTCCTGGCCGTCCTGGGCGGAGTCGGGGTTGTCCCCGCCCTCGGAGCCATGCCCCCGGGTCTCGGGGTCACTCTCCGCCGCGGACTCGTTCCCGGGCTGGGCGTCCGCCGACGCGCCGGTGTCCTCGGGGTCTTCAGGAGTCAGGTTGGTCACGCGTGACGTCCTCTCCTTCGTTCGGATCACCGGCAGGGATGGGGACGGGACGACCCGCGTCCCGCTGGAGTGATTGTTGCATAGTCAAGGCCTGCTCAAGGATCTGCACCGCGGCGACCTGGTCCACGACCTCACGGTGCTGCCGGCTGTTCCGGCCGGCCTCGTGCAACTGCCGGTGGGCGGTCACCGTGCTCAGCCGTTCATCGATCAGGCGGACTCCGGCGCGGCTGCCGGCCCGGAACAGCTCCGCAGCCAGCGCGCCGGCGTAGTCCACGGCGTCCTGGGTGGAGGCGGTGGGGTGCCCCTGCAGGTTGACCGGATGGCCCACGTAGACCGTGACCGCGTCCCGGTCCAGGGCCTCCCGGACGATCATGCGCCGGTCGGACCCCTTCCGCGCGTCGCGCCTAAGGGTCTTCACCGGCGTGGCCAGGATGCCGTCCGGGTCGGAGGCGGCCAGCCCGACGCGCGCGCGCCCGACGTCGACCCCGAGTCGGACGCCACGCGGGAGGACGGGCGGTGGCAGCGGTGCCTCGCTCACGCGCCCGCGGCGCCCGCGGTCGGGACGGTCGCGACGATGGACTGCCTCACGGCCTCGAGTGCCTCGAGGATCCGGGTGGTGTCCTGGCCGCCGCCCTGGGCGACGTCGTCCTTGCCACCACCGCCGCCGCCGAGCACGGAGCAGGCGGTCTTCACCAGGGCCCCGGCCTTCAGGCCGGACTCGCGCGCCGCCTGGCTGGTGGCCACGACCACGAGCGGGCGGCCCTTGGCCACACCGGCCAGGACCGCGACGACGGCGGTGCCGGCGGCGTTGCCGCTCGCGTTCTCGAGCCGGGAGCGCAGGTCCAGCGCCAGCGTCCGCAGTTCGTCGCCCGAACCGACCTGGCCGGCGTCGTGGGCCAGCACCTTCACGCCCGAGATGTCCACGGCCTTGTCGAGCAGGCGACCGGCCTCGGCCTGCAGTTGCGCGGCCCGCAGGGCGGCCAGTTCCTTCTCGATCTCCTTGAGCCGGCCCAGGGTGGCGGCCACGCGGTCCCGCACCTGGTCGGCCGGGACCTTGAGCATGCCGGTCAGCTCGTTGACGAGGGTCCGCTCGGTGGCCAGGTGGCGGAAGGCGTCGAGGCCGACGAGGGCCTCCACGCGGCGGTTGCCGGAGCCGACGGACTGCTCGCCGAGCAGGGCCAGGGAGCCGATCTCCGCGGTGGCGCCCACGTGGGTGCCGCCGCAGAGCTCGCGCGACCAGGCGCCGTTGACCTCGACCACGCGCACGCGGTCCCCGTACTTCTCGCCGAACAGGCTCATCGCCCCGAGCTCGCGTGCCTCGGACAGGGACATCTCCTGGGTGAGCACCGGGTAATTGTCCCGGATGGCGACGTTGGAGACGTCCTCGACCTCGGTGCGGGCCATCTCGGACATCGCCTCGCCCCAGCGGAAGTCGAAGCGCAGGTAGCCCTCCTTGTTGAAGGACCCGGACTGGGTGGCCTCGGGACCGAGGACCTGGTGCAACGCGGCGTGCACGATGTGCGTGCCGGTGTGGGCCTTCTGGGCGTCCAGGCGGCGCTGCAGGTCGATGGCCCCGACGGCCGTGGCGCCCGCGGGCACCTCGCCCTGCCGCACCCTGACCCGGTGCACGCTCAGCCCCCTCAGCGGGGCCTGGACGTCGAGGACCTCCAGGACGAACCCGTCGCCGGTGATCAGGCCGGTGTCCGCGGCCTGGCCGCCGGACTCCGCGTAGAACGGCGTGGCGTCCAGGACCAGTTCGAGCTCCTGGCCCGCGGTCGCCGAGGCGACCTGCCGGCCCCCGGCGAGCAGTCCGCGGATCCGGGACTCGGTGGTGTGCTCGGTGTACCCGGTGAAGACGGTGTCTCCCTCGGCGACCAGCTCGCGGTAGGCGGAGGCGTCCACGTGGCCGGACTTCTTGGACTTGGCGTCCTGCCGGGCACGGTCGCGCTGCTCGGCCATCAGGCTCCGGAAGCCCTCCTCGTCCACGCTGACCCCGGCCTCGGCGGCCATCTCGAGGGTCAGGTCGATCGGGAAGCCGTAGGTGTCGTGCAGCTCGAACGCGTCGGCGCCGGAGATGCCCGGGCGTTCGGGATCCTGGACCCGGGCGGAGGCCACGGCACCGTCCATGCGGGCGGTGCCGGCGGTGATGGTCCGCAGGAAGGCCTTCTCCTCGTTGTAGGCGATCCGCGAGATGCGCTCGAAGTCGCGACCGACCTCGGGGTAGGTGCCCACCATGGCGTCCCGGGACACGGGCAGCAGCTCGGGCAGCACCGGGTCGGTGACGCCCATCAGCCGCATCGCGCGCACTGCGCGGCGGATCAGCCGGCGCAGCACGTAGCCGCCGGCCTCGTTGCCCGGCACCACGCCGTCGGTGATGAGCATCAGCGCGGAGCGCACGTGGTCGGCGATCATCCGCAGCCGGACGTCGTCGGCGTAGTGCGGGTCCCGGGGGTCCTCGGTGGAGGTGTACTCACGGCCGGCCAGCTCGGCGGCGCGGTCCAGGACGGGACGGACCTGGTCCGTCTCGTACATGTTCTCCACGCCCTGCAGGACCATCGCCAGGCGCTCCAGGCCCAGCCCGGTGTCGATGTTCCGGTTCGCCAGTTCCCCGGCGACGTCGAAGTCCTCCTTGGTGCGCACCGTGGAGAGCTGGTACTGCATGAAGACCAGGTTCCAGATCTCCATGTAGCGGTTGTCGTCCGCGGCGGGACCGCCCTCGACCCCGTACTCGGGCCCGCGGTCGTAGAAGATCTCCGAGCAGGGACCGCCGGGACCGGGCTGGCCGGTGTTCCAGTAGTTGTCGGCCTTGCCCATGCGCTGGATGCGACCGGCGGGCACGCCCACCTCATCCCGCCAGATCCGCTCGGCCTCGTCGTCCTCCTCGTAGACGGTGATCCAGAGCCGCTCCGGGTCCAGGCCGTAGCCGCCCTCCTCGCGGGAACTGGTCAGCAGCTCCCAGGCGAAGGGGATGGCCTGCTCCTTGAAGTAGTCGCCGAAGGAGAAGTTGCCGCACATCTGGAAGAAGGTGCCGTGCCGGACCGTCTTGCCGACCTCCTCGATGTCCGCGGTGCGGATGCACTTCTGGACGGTGGCCGCGCGGGGGTACGGCGGGGTCTCCTGCCCGAGGAAGTAGGGGATGAAGGGGACCATGCCGGCGATCGTGAACAGCAACGACGGGTCCGGGGAGACCAGGGAGGCCGAGGGGACGACGGTGTGGTCCTTCTTCTCGAAGAACTCCAGCCAGCGGCTGGCGATTTCCTGGGACTTCATGACTGCTTCCGTGAGTCGGGGCGGGTGGACCGGCCGGCGGTGCCGGACGCGGCGGGGGCGGAGGTGGCGGTGCCGGGGATGGTCTCGTGGGCTGCGGCCGGGACATCCCCGGCCGTGGTCCGCGGCGCGGCACCGGCCAGCGTGGAGGACACGGTCTTCCAGGCCGGTACCTCCTCGCGCAGCTGATAGGCGAAGGACCGGGCGCTGGCGGCCAGGGCGGTGGCCGCGGCCTGGCCGGCGTTGCGGCCGATGTTCTCCGGGTTCAGGGTGTTCCGGAGCGTCTCCTCGGCCTTGAGGGCGGCGGCATCGCGGCCCTTGCTGTAGGCGGTGTGGCCGAGCCATCCGGCCGCGGCGCCGACGCCCAGCAGCAGTACGCGCTTGATCACGACAGGTCCTTTCCGGAGGGGTGACTGGTCTACCTTACCGGTGGCGTGGGCCGGACGCTGAAACCGGCACGGGCGCACGGCCGCGGGACCGCGTGCACCCCCGTTAACGCCGAGGACCCGGCCTCCCCTCGGGGAGACCGGGTCCTGCGTCACGTGCGGATCAGCGCGCGTAGTACTCGACCACGAGGTTCTCCTCGCAGGTCACGGGGACCTCGGAGCGCTTGGGGCGGCGGACCAGCTTGGCCTGCAGCTTGTCGATCTCGACGTCCAGGTAACCCGGGACGGTCGGCAGGACCTCCTGGTGGGCACCGGTGGCGGAGATCTGGAACGGGACCATCTTCTCGGAGCGGGAGTGCACGTGGATCAGCTGGCCCTCCTTCACGCGGAAGGACGGACGGTCCACGCGGGCGCCGTTGACCATGATGTGGCGGTGCACGACCATCTGGCGGGCCTGGGCGATGGTGCGGGCGAAGCCGGCGCGCAGCACCAGGGCGTCCAGGCGCATCTCGAGCAGCTCGACCAGGTTCTCACCGGTCAGGCCCTCGGTGCGCTTGGCCTCTTCGAAGTAGCGGCGCATCTGCGCCTCACGGATGTTGTACTGGGCGCGCAGGCGCTGCTTTTCCTTCAGGCGGACCGAGTAGTCGGAGTCTGCCTTGCGACGGGCACGGCCGTGCTGGCCGGGGCCGTACGGACGGCGCTCCATGTACTTCTCGGCCTTGGGGGTCAGGGCGATGCCGAGGGCGCGCGAGTGGCGCACGGTACGGCGCGAACGGAGGTTGGAAGCCACGAGGGACCTTTCTTGTCAGGCGGCACGGTTCTGGTGTGATCTCCGGTCCAGGCACAGGTGGGGACTCCCACGGTGTGACAAGTACAGACCGGAACCTGGCCTCCGTCGCGTCCTGCGGAGAGCTGAGGGGCATGCCGCTGCCCGTCATCGCTGCAGCGCCGCACGTCGGCGGTCCGCAGGAGCGGACCGGCCGGGACGGGACCTGCGGTGACCGCGGCCACGAGGACCGGTCCACCACGGGGGAATGCTGGCGGCGCTTGCCAGACAGCGGACTACTCTACCAGTTCCCGGGGGCCGTCCGTGCCGGCACCGTGCGGGGCGGCCGGGCTCATCTCAGCTCGGGCGCCCCTCAGCCCCGGGGGGTCTCGGGCATCGGCCGGCCCTCCGCCACCTGGGCGGCCTGGGCGACGTGCGAGGCCTCCACCAGCACGTCGTAGGACTCGGCCTCCATCACCTGGACCGAGGAGAAGTCGCGCTTGCCGCGGGTCGCGGCGTGGCCGATGGCCCCGAAGATCGCCCCCCAGACGGCACCGAAGCCCACGGCCAGCAGGATCATCAGCAGGCCGGACTCCGGGGCGAAGATCACGAACAGGATGCCGATCATCAGGCCGAACCACAGGCCGCCGAGGGCACCCTGGCCGGCGGCCCGGGCGGTGGTCAGCCGTCCCGTGATCTGCTCGACCGAGCGCAGCCCGGTGCCCACGATCCGCGTCTTCTCCACCGGGAAGCCGCCGTCCGACAACCGGTCCACGAGTTCCTGGGCCTGTTCGTACGTGGTCACGGTCTTGAGGATGCGGTAGTCGACCTCCGCGGTGTTGGGCACCAGGCGGGACGCGGGGTTGTTGGCGGGAGTGGTCATGGGACGGCCTCCGGTTTCCCCGGGCCGCTGGGAGGACTGTCCCGGACCCGGACGGTGCGGACAGGATCGACTCCATCCTAGGTCCGGCCGGGCCCCCGGGGCGCGGGTGCGTCCACCGGGAGCGGTGTCAGCCCTCGGCGCCCTGCTCGTCGGGCTTGCGCGCAGGGGGCGGCGTGCCGCGGATGATGGACCGCAGGCTCTGCACCCGGTCCCCCAGGTTCCGCTCCACCCCGTTGCGGGTGGGCCGGTAGTAGTCCTTGCCCTGCAACGGGTCCGGGGCGTACTGCTGGCGCGCCACCCCGTGCGGAGCGTCGTGGGAGTAGACGTACCCCCTTCCGTGGCCGAGACCGGCGGCACCCGGGTAGTGGGCGTCGCGCAGGTGCGCGGGCACCTCGCCGGACAGTCCGGCGCGGACGTCGGCCACGGCCTCGTTGATGGCGGTGTAGGAGGCGTTGGACTTCGGGGCGGTGGCCAGGTGCACCACCGCCTCGGCGAGCACGAGCCGGCCCTCGGGCATGCCGATGAGCTGGACGGCCTGCGCCGCGGCGACCGCGGTCTGCAGCGCGGTGGGGTCGGCCATGCCGACGTCCTCCGAGGCCGAGATGATCAGCCGGCGGGCGATGAACCGGGGGTCCTCCCCCGCCTCGAGCATGCGGGCCAGGTAGTGCAGGGAGGCGTCCACGTCCGAGCCGCGGATGGACTTGATGAAGGCGCTGATGACGTCGTAGTGCTGGTCGCCGGCCTTGTCGTAGCGCAGCACCGCGCGGTCCATGGCCTGGGCGGCGTCCTCCACGGTGATCGTGGGGGTGCCGTCCTCCTCCCGGCGGTCCAGCGCCACACCGGCACTGGCCTCCAGCGTGGTCAGCGCGCGCCGGGCATCGCCCTGGGCCATCCGCACCAGGTACTCCCGGGCCTCCTCGGCCAGCGCCACCGTGCCGTTCAGGCCGCGCTCGTCCGTCACGGCGCGGTCCAGCAGGTCCCCGATGTCCGCGTCCGTCAGGGGCTTGAGGGTCAGCAGCAGCGACCGGGACAGCAGCGGCGCCACGACCGAGAAGGAGGGGTTCTCCGTGGTCGCGGCCACGAGCACCACCCAGCGGTTCTCCACGCCCGGCAGCAGCGCGTCCTGCTGGGCCTTGTTGAAGCGGTGGATCTCGTCCAGGAACAGCACGGTCGTCCGGCCGTAGAGGTCGCGGTCGTCCAGGGCGCGGTCCATGACCGCCCGGACGTCCTTAACGCCGGAGTTGATGGCCGACAGCTCGACGAAGGTGCGTCCGGGACCGCGGGCGATCACGTGGGCCAGCGTGGTCTTGCCGGTTCCCGGGGGCCCGTACAGGATCAACGACGACGGCCCGGCGCCCGAGCCGCGGCCGGCACCGGCGCCCTCGGCCAGCTTGCGCAACGGCGACCCAGTGTGGAGCAGGTGCTGCTGGCCGACCACCTCGTCCACGGACCTCGGCCGCATCCGCACCGCCAGCGGGGCGCCCGGGCGCGCCCGGACGGCCTCGGAGGCGCCGTCGTCGGGCTCCTCGGCGTCACCGGAACCGCTGAGGGCACTGAACAGATCACTCACCGCTCCAGCCTAGATGAGCCACCATGGAGGCATGAGAGCACTCCTGCAGCGCACCACGTCCGCCTCCGTCACGGTCGACGGCGAGGTGGTCGGCCGGCTGGATCGACCGGGGCTGGTGGTCCTGCTGGGCGTGTCCGTGGAGGACACGGAGGCGGAGGCCTGCCAGCTGGCGGCCAAGGTGGCGGGGCTGCGCGTGCTCGACGACGAGCAGTCGCTGCTGAGCGCCGGGGCCGGGGCCCTGGTGGTCAGCCAGTTCACGCTCTACGGGGACGTCCGCAAGGGACGCCGGCCGTCCTGGACCCGGTCGGCACCCGCCGAACTGGCCGAGCCGCTCTACGAGCGGTTCACGGCGGAGCTGGCCGGGCAGGGGATCCACGTCGAACGCGGCGTCTTCGGGGCGATGATGGAGCTGTCCCTGGTCAACTCCGGGCCCTTCACCGTGTGGGTGGACACCGACGACCTGACGGGGTCGCGGCGGGGCTAGCGCCCGGGCGGGCCGGGCGCACCGGCACCCGATCAGCGCCGGCGCGCCGCCCAGATCCGCACGGAGACCACCGCGGCGGTGACTCCCCCGGCCCCCGCGACGAGCCAGCGCAGCAGCATGGGCCACTCGGTCGTGAGGTCGATCAGCATGCTCAGGCCGAACGTCACCACGAGCAGCGGCAGCAGGCGCACCGCCGTGGGCGGGACCACCCGCGGATCGGGGTCCGCGGGGCCCGTGCCGGCCGGCGGCTGCGTCACGCCCGGGCGCCGTCCGCGGCCGGCCCGGCTTCGGCCGGCTGCTGCGGCTCGGGCTTCGCGTCCACGCCGGCCTCCTTGCGCTGCTGCGGGGTGATCGGCGCGGGGGCGGCGGTCAGCGGGTCGTAGCCGTTGCCGGTCTTCGGGAAGGCGATCACCTCGCGGATCGAGTCCGCCCCGGCCAGCAGGGCCACGATGCGGTCCCAGCCGAAGGCGATGCCGCCGTGCGGCGGCGCGCCGTACTTGAAGCCCTCGAGCAGGAACCCGAACTTGGACTGGGCGGACTCCTTGTCCAGGCCCATCAGGTGGAACACCCGCTTCTGGACCTCGGCCTGGTGGATACGGATGGACCCGCCCCCGACCTCGTGGCCGTTCACCACGATGTCGTAGGCGTAGGAGAGCGCGTTCTCGGGGTCCGTGTCGAAGGTGTCGAGGAACTCCGGCTTCGGCGAGGTGAAGGCGTGGTGCACGGCGGTCCAGGCACCCGATCCCACGGCCACGTCACCGGAGGCCACCGCGTCGGCGGCCGGCTCGAACATGGGGGCGTCCACGATCCAGGCGAAGGCCCAGTCGGCCTCGGCCGCGGGGACGTCCGGCCCGGCGTCCTTGACCAGGCCGACGCGGTGGCCGATCTCCACGCGGGCCGCGCCGAGCAGGGCGCGGGAGGGCTTGGCCTCGCCCGCGGCGAAGAAGACGCAGTCCCCGGGCTGCGCGCCGACGGCCCCGGCCAGTCCGGCCTTCTCCGTCTCGGAGATGTTCTTGGAGACCGGGCCGGTCAGCGAGCCGTCCTCCTGCACGAGCACGTAGGCCAGTCCCCGGGCGCCGCGCTGCTTCGCCCACTCCTGCCAGGCGTCCAGGGTCCGGCGCGGCTGCGAGGCCCCGCCGGGCATGACCACGGCGCCCACGTAGGGGGCCTGGAAGACGCGGAACGGGGTGTCCGCGAAGTACTGGGTGAGGTCGGTCAGTTCCAGGCCGAAGCGCAGGTCGGGCTTGTCCGAGCCGTACTTCTCCATGGCCTCCCGGTAGGTCATCCGGCGGATGGGGGTGGGGACGTCCACGCCGACCAGCGACCACACGGCCTTCACGATCCGCTCGCCGAGGGAGATGATGTCGTCCTGCTCCACGAACGAGGCCTCGATGTCCAGCTGGGTGAACTCGGGCTGGCGGTCCGCCCGGAAGTCCTCGTCCCGGTAGCAGCGGGCGATCTGGAAGTACTTCTCGATGCCGCCGACCTGCAGCAGCTGCTTGAACAGCTGCGGGGACTGGGGCAGGGCGTACCAGGAGCCCGGCGCGAGGCGGGCCGGCACCAGGAAGTCCCGGGCGCCCTCCGGGGTGGAACGGGTCAGGGTGGGGGTCTCGACCTCGATGAAGCCCTCGTCGTGCAGCAGGTTGCGCGCGGTGCGGTTCACCTCGGAACGCAGGCGCATGATGCGGGCCGGCTCCGGGCGGCGCAGGTCCAGGTAGCGGTGGCGCAACCGGGCCTCCTCGCCGACCTCGACGTGCTCGTCCACCTGGAAGGGCAGCGGGGCGGCGGTGTTGAGCACGGTCACGGTGTCCGTGATGAGCTCGACCTCGCCCGAGGGCAGGTGCGGGTTCTCGTTGCCCTCCGGCCGGCGCTCCACCGTGCCGGTGACCTGGAGGACGAACTCGTTGCGCAGCGGGTCGAAGTCCTTCTCGTCCCGGACCACGACCTGGGCGAACCCGGACGCGTCCCGCAGGTCCACGAAGGCGACCCCTCCGTGGTCCCGGCGACGGGCCACCCAACCGGTGACGGTGACGTTCTGTCCGATGAGCGAGGCGTTGAGCTCGCCCAGCTGGTGGGTGCGCAGCACGAGGGTCCTTCCGGTCCCGGTTCACCGGGATGTTGGTCTGGTGTCGATCTGGTGTGATAGGTCTTCAGCCGTCAGCACCGCGCGGGCTCGATACGTCCCGCCGCCGTCCGGCTCCGGGGATGATTCTAGTCCGTGGCCCGGGACAGATTCCCCGACGGAGGACACGCCATGCCCCAGACCCACCCCACCGCCGGTCCCCCGGCCGCCCTGCAGCGCCGCCTGGGCCTGCCCGGTGCGATCGTCATCGGCGTCGGGTCGATGGTCGGTGCGGGCGTGTTCACCTCCCTCGGCCTGGCGGCCTCCACCGCGGGGCCGCTCCTGGTGCTCGCCCTGGTCCTGGCCGGTGCCACCGCGTGGGTCAACGCCACGGCCATGGCCCAGCTCGCGGCCGTCCACCCGACCTCCGGTGGGGCCTACGTGTACGGGCGGCGCCAGCTGGGCGAGTGGGCCGGCTTCGTGGCCGGCTGGGGCTTCGTCACCGGCAAGTCCGCCTCCATCGCCGCGATGGCGTACACCCTGGCCCTCTACCTGGTCCCGACGGCGTCCGGGGCCTCGGACCGGACGGCCCGCTGGGTGGCGATCGCCGCCGTCGTGGTGATCACGGGCATCACCCTGCTGGGCATCACCCGCACGGTGCAGGCGACCGTGCTGATCGTGACCCCGGTGCTGGCCCTGCTCGCCGTGTTGATCGTGGCCGGGTTCGTGGGCGTCACGCCCGGCCCCGTCCCGGCTCCCGGCGGGGGCCCGTCCGGTGCGGTGACGGACCCCACCCCGCTGGGGGTGCTGCAGGGCGCCGGGCTGCTGTTCTTCGCCTTCGCCGGCTACGCGCGCATCGCGACGATGGGCGAGGAGGTGCGCGATCCCCGCCGCACCATCCCCCGGGCCGTCTTCGGTGCGCTGGCGTTCACGCTCGTGCTCTACCTGCTGCTGGCCCTGAGCCTGCAGGCCGTCCTCGGTCTCCAGGGGCTGGGCCAGACCCCCACCGCGGTGCGCGACGCCGTCGAGGTCGTGCTCGGGCCGGACTGGGCGTGGCTGGCCGTGGCCGGGGCGGCGCTGGCCTGCCTGGGCTCGATGCTGAACCTGGCGGCCGGGATCTCCCGGACGGGCCTGGCGATGGCCCGGGAGCGCGACCTGCCGCGTCCGCTGGCGCGGATCTCGGCACGGACGTCCGTGCCGTGGGTCGCCCAGCTCACGGCGGCGGCGGTGGTCATCGTGCTGCTGCTGACCACGGACGTGCTGACCGTCGTGGGGTTCTCCTCCTTCGGCGTGCTGGTGTACTACGCGGTGGCGAACGTCTCCGCCCTCACGCTCACCGAACGCGTGGTGCCGGGCCCCCGGTGGCTGAACCTGCTCGGCGCGGCGGCCTGCCTGCTCCTGGCCTTCACGCTGCCGGTCCAGTCGGTGCTGGTCATGCTCGCGGTCTTCGCCGTGGGCCTGGCCGGCCGGGCCGTGGTGGGGCTCAGGCGCCGGTGACCCGGGGACGCAGGTCCTCCTGCGGCGGCATCCACGATCCCGGGTCGGCCGGGACCTGTTCACCGGAGCGGATGTCCTTGACCTCGTGGACGGTCCGGTCGTCCTCGGTGCGGGTGAACCAGACGAAGGGGATGCCCCGGCGGTCCGCGTACTTGATCTGCTTGCCGAACTTCTCCGCGGAGACCGCCACCTCGGTCGCGATGCCGCGGGAGCGCAGTGCGCGGGCGGTGTCCTGCGCGGCCGACCAGTCGTCGTCGTGGGTCAGGGCGATGTACACGGCGGTGGGCACGGAGCGAGAGGCCGAGGCCATCTGGGTGGAGAACATGCGCATCAGCAGCCGGGTCACGCCGATCGACAGTCCCACGCCCGGGAAGGTGCGGTTGCCCTTGGCGGCCAGGGCGTCGTAGCGGCCGCCGGAGCAGATGGAGCCGAGCTGTTCGTGGCCGGTCAGCACGGTCTCGTAGACGGTGCCGGTGTAGTAGTCCAGGCCGCGGGCGATCGAGAGGTCGGCGACGGCGCGGCCCGGGACCCGGCGGTGCAGTTCACCGACGACGGCGGCCAGTTCCTCGAGCCCCTCGTCCAGCAGGGCGTCGGTCACCCCGAGGGCGCGGACCTGCTCCACGAAGGAGGTGTCCTCGGTGCGGATGGCGGCCAGGGACAGGGCCTGGGCCGCCTGGTCGGCGCTGGCGCCCAGTTCGGACTGCAGCAGGCGCGAGACCTCGTCGGGGCCGATCTTCTCGAGCTTGTCGATGTTGCGCAGCACGCCGGCGGTGTCCGTCAGCCCCAGGCCACGGTAGAAGCCCTCGGCGAGCTTGCGGTTGTTGACCCGGATGGTGAAGTCGCCGATCGGCAGCGCGGCCAGGGCCTCGGCCATCACGAGCGCCACGTCCACGTCGTAGCGGAACGGCAGCGTGCCGTCGCCGACGACGTCGATGTCCGCCTGCGTGAACTCCCGGGCGCGGCCCTCCTGGGGGCGTTCACCGCGCCAGACCTTCTGGATCTGGTACCGGCGGAACGGGAAGGACAGGTGGCCGGCGTTCTCCACGACGTAGCGGGCGAACGGCACCGTGAGGTCGAAGTGCAGGGCCAGCCGGTTGAGGTCCTCCGCCCCGTCGGGGCGTTCGGCAGGATCGCCCTGCAGCCGGGAGACCGCGTAGACCTCCTTGTCGATCTCGCCCTTGCGCAGCAGCTGCCCCAGGGTCTCCACGGCCCGGGTCTCGATCGAGGAGAAGCCGTGCAGCTCGAACGTGGTCCGCAGGGTGTCCAGGACATGCTGCTCAACGATCCGCTCGGCGGGGAGCCATTCATGGAAACCGGACAGGGAAGCCTTGCGGGACATGGACGACCTTTGCGTTGGGACGGGTGCGGTGACGTACCGGCGCGACTCCGGTCAGGCGGGTGCCGCGGGTGTTCGGCATCCCATTCTAGGTCCAGCCGGTACGCTGGACCTGATCGTGTCCAGACGTCCCTGCGGCCGCCAGCCGGTGCAGGGCACCAACAGGGAGTTCCAGCGGTGACGACCAGTCAGCAACCCGACGACCAGCAGACCACCCCCCAGCCG